>JALZOQ010000280.1 GCA_030913835.1 Actinomycetota bacterium
GTGCGGAGGTCATCACAAAGCCGGCGCAGGTGCAGGTACAGGTGGTCGGAGCGGCGCGGGTAGAGGCGCGTCCGACGGATCGCTCCGACCTGCTCGCGGAAGTTGCGTGTCGCGGCGTCGCTCACCGGTTCGCCGCCGCCTCGTCGAGTTGCGCCGAAAGCCAGGCGGGGGCCTGGTTGGCCGGGGGACGCTCGTCGGGGGGAATCGCACGCCTGAAGGCCGTGCGCGCCCGTTCGCCGGCCGCGATTCGGAGGAGGCGGCGGAGGTCGCGCCAGGAACGGCTCCGCGCGAGCGTCAGGAGCTGGGCGCGCGCCGCCTGGACCCGCCGGCCTTCGCGTAACCGCGTCTCCGCGGCCCGCCGCCGTGCGCGGATCTCCTCCGACCGCAGCCACCGCTCGAAGTGATCGAAGTCGAAGCGGACGCCGTGCTCGAGCTCGAGGCTCCGGTGCTTCCTCTGGACATGCCTCGCCTCGGCGAGCGCGCGGTCGCGGTTGCGCGAGATGAATGTCGCGGCATGGCGTCGGTACGCCACGAGCGGCTCCCCGACCGCGGCCGCAGGGCCGTCTTGCGCGAGCCTGATCAGGAGGTCGCGCGGCGACGCCAGGTCGTCCTCGAACGCGCCGACGGCCCGCAATCGTTCGGCGTCGACGACGACGGACGAAGCCGCGGCCTGGACGACGTGTCCCTGCAGAAGCTCGCGCAGCACGGTTCCCGGCTCGGGGGGTCGCGAGGTCGGGACGACGTCGCCCTCGGGGCTCACGAGCAGCACGCCGCAGTAGACCCACGTCGCGTTCGCCGCGCGCGCGGCGTCCAGCTGACGGCGGAGCTTGTGCGGCGCCCAGAGGTCGTCGTCGTCGAGCAGAGCGATCCAGGCGCCGCGAGCGGTTGCGAGTCCGGCGTTCTTCGCTTCGGACTGGCCGACCTGCGGCGACATTCGCAGCGTTCGCACGCGGGGATCGTCGATCGCGCCGAGGAGCTCGGGAGTCTCGTCGTCCGACGCGTCGTCGACGACGACGACCTCCACGTCGACGTCCTCTTGGCCAAGCGCTGTCGCGATCGCGTCCGGAAGGAACCGCGCCCGGTTCCGCGTCGCGATGAGCACGGTCACCTCCGGCGCGGCCGCACTCACCCGCCGCGGACGTTCCACTCGAAGGGCAACTGCACCGGGGCCCCGATCAGCGACTCGCCGACCGCGGCGATGCCGGCCTGCTCGCTTCTTCCCTCGACGCGGAACAGCCGCAGACGCTGCCAGCGCAGCAGCTCGCCGAGACCCGACTCGTCCTTGACGCCTCCCCAGAGCTCGTAAACACGCGGCATCAGCGGGAGATGCGGGAACGTGCACTCGATCGTGCTCTCGCCGTTCAACTCGGAGATCGGCGCACCGCCGCCGCCGACGGTCGAAGCGCGGATCAGCGGCCCGATCCTGCCGTCCGAGATCCCGATCTCGATCGCAGGCCGAGCAATCGGCCGAGACGTCCGGACGGTGATCCGAATCGAGAGCGAGCCTCCGACGGGGATCGAGTCCACCGCGCGACCGTCGCCGTCACGCAGCTCGAGCGCGAGCAGCTCGACTTCCTCGCCGTACCTCGGCCCACGCCCTGGCCCTGCCTTGAGCAACCCCTCCTCGACACCATGGAGGTAGTCCTTGATCACCTCGCGTGCCGGTCCGTCCGCCACGATCCGCCCTTGCCGGAGCAGGACCGCGCGCTCGCACAGAGCCTCGATCGCGCTCATGTTGTGCGAGACGAAGACGAGCGTCCGGCCTTCGCGGACGAGATCGGAGATCCGCTCGACGCAGCGGTACTGAAACCCCGCGTCGCCGACCGAGATCGCCTCGTCGACGAGCAGGACGTCCGGCTCGAGGTGGGCGGCCAGTGAGAACCCGAGCCGGAGCTGCATCCCCGACGAGAACTGCTTGACGGGGCGGTCGATCGCGCCGCCGATGTCGGCGAACCCCACGATCTCGTCGAAACGCCTGCGGATGTCGGGGCGCGAGAAACCAAGGATCCGGCCGTAGAGATCGACGTTCTCCCGTCCCGTCAGCTCCGGGTGCATCCCCGTCCCGACCTCGATCAGCGCGCCGACCCGGCCTCGTACGCGGACGCGGCCGGCCGACGGGTACGTGATCCGGCTCGCGACCTTCAAGGCGGTCGTCTTGCCGGCGCCGTTGTCGCCGATGACGGCAAACGCTTCGCCCTCGGGCACGACGAGGCTGACGTCGTCGAGGGCGTGCAGCGTCTTGTGCAGCGATTCCTCCTCGGGTCGCCGGAGCGCCCGCCGCACACCGCGGCCGATGTCGTCCCGCACCGAGATGTTCCTGGCGCCGAAGCGGTACCGCTTCGTAACGCGCTCGAACTCGATCGCGGCCGGAGGGCTCATACGCGGTCCGACAGGCCCCGCTCGAGCCGCTTGAAGAGCGCGTAGGACAGCAAGGCGAGCACGCTGACCCACGCCAGCGCCGCGAAGGTCGGCCCCCATGCGGGCCAGTCGCCGTGGATGAAGACGCGCCGCAGGCCGTCGATCGAGGCCGCCAGCGGGTTCAGGATCAGGTACCACGTCCGGAAGTGCTCGGGCACGACGGTGACCGGATAGGCGACCGGGCTCGCAAAGATCCCGACCTGCAGGATGAACGGCATCGCGTAGCCGACGTCCCGGTAGTAGACGTTGACCGCGGAGAGGCCCACCCCGAACGCGACCGCGGTGAGCACGACCAGCACCACCGGGAGCGGCAACGCCAGGTACGCCGGGTTCGGATACCGGCCGTACAGGGCGGCGACAAAGACAACCACTACGAAGCCGATCACGAGATCGAGCAGGGACGCGACGATCGACGAGAGCGGCATGATCTCGCGCGGGAAGTAGATCTTCTTCAGCATCGACTGATTCGTCAGGAGGCTGAGAGCGCTCGACGATGCGGCCGACGAGAAGAACGTCCAGGCGGACATGCCGACGAGCGCGGACAGAAGGTAGGGGACGCCCCCAGTCGCCACGTGCGCGAACCGCCCGAGGAACAGCGCGAAGAGCGCGGCGGCAAGCACGGGCTGGAGCACCGCCCACCCGATGCCGAGGGCAGCCTGCTTGTACCGGGCCTTGACTGTGCGCAGGACGAACGCCCAGAGCACGTCGCGGAAGAGCCAGAGCTCGCGCAGAGCGTCTCGAGAGACGCCGCCTGGGCCGCCGACGACCTCGACGACCGGTTTCGCGGTTGGGACACTCACGCGGCTCACAGTAACTCCGCGGGCCTCTCGCGTCCTTGCGGCGCGATCTATCGTCACCGTCGGTGAACCCCGCTCGCGACACACCTTCCGGCCGTCTCCGCATCCTCTTCGTGGCGCCGTTCCCGCCGCGGCTCGACGCGACCCACGGCGGCGCGAAGGTCGTCGGGGAGCTGATCGCCGGCACCGCCGAGCGCCATGCGGCAGCACTCGTCCACCTGCGCCACGGGACGGAGCCACCGGTGGAGGACGAGCTCCGCAGCCGGCTCGAGCTCTCGGAGGACGTGCTGCGGCCGGCGGACGCCCGCACCAGTCC
>JALZOQ010000285.1 GCA_030913835.1 Actinomycetota bacterium
GGTGGAAGGTCACGACGTGATCCGCGGCGACAGCTTCGACAGCGACCTCGCCGGTGGAGGCGTCCACGCCGGACGGCAGGTCGACCGAGAGCACGGCGGCTTCGCTCGCGTTGAGCTCCTCGATGAAGCGCAGAGCGTCCGGGCGCGGCTCGCCCTCGAAGCCCGTGCCGAAGAGCGCGTCGACGATGAGGTCGGGGTCGCCCAGCGCGGGCTCGTCGGTCTTCGCGTCCAGCACCCTCACCTTCTTGCCGGCCTCGGTGAGCAGACGAGCCGCGATGCGGCCGTCGCCGCCGTTCGCCCCGCCGCCCGCCACGACGACCATCTCCTCAGCGTCGGGAAACCCTTCGAGCACCGCGCTCGCCACGGCCGCGCCCGCGCGTTCCATCAACTGCTCGACGTCGTGCCCCTGCTCCGCCGCACGCATCTCCGCGGCGGTGTAGAGCGGCTCAGACGTCGTTGGGGCGAACAGCAACAACTGCCACCGCCTGTGCGAGTTCGCGGGAGTGCGTCATGGACAAGTCGATTTCGCCGACGTCGAGCCGCTCCGCCCACGCGGCGAGCCGCCCGTGGAGCTGCACAGCCGGCTTCGGGCGGCCGACGATTTCGACGTCGCGCCACGCGAAGGCGCGGGCGACGCCGAAGCCGAGCGCCTTGCCGACCGCTTCCTTGCCGGCAAAGCGGCCTGCGTACGACTGCGCGGGGTTCTTGCGCGAGTCGCAGTACTCGCGCTCCGCCTCCGTGAAGCAGCGCTCCTTGAAGCCGGGATACCGCTCGAGCGCACGGCGGATCCGGGCGATCTCGATCAAATCCACGCCCACCTTCACCGCTGCTGCTCGAGCCAGTCCGGAAGTTGCGCGATCGACGAGAGGATCGCGTCCGGCCGCACGCGAGCAGCCTCGACGGCGTCCGGGCGGAACTTGCCGGTGCGGACGAGGACGGTCTTCATCCCGTGCCGCTGCGCGCCGGCAATGTCGGCGTCGATGTCATCGCCGACCATCCATGTCATCTCCGCGTCGGCATCGAGCGTCTCGAGCGCGGCCGCGAAGTACGCAGGGCTCGGCTTCCCGAGCACGGTCGCGTCCACTCCCGCCGCGTACTCGAGACCCGCGACGAACGCGCCGGCGTCGAGCATCGCGCCGAGGGCGGTCTGCCACCAGCGATTCTTGTGCAGGCAGTAGAGCTCGGCCCCGCCGTCCAGCTCGTGGAAGGCCCGCGCGAGATTCGTGTAGCTGAAGACGCGTCCGGTCTCGTCAGTCTCATCGGCGCCTCCGAGCAGCACCGCCTCGGCGTCCTCTCCCACCAGCTCGACGCCCTCGAGCTCGTGGACGATCGCGGCCATCGTGAGCGCGAGCACACGCTTGCCCTGCAGCGCCCGCGCGGCAGCGCGGGGCGTCGTCTGGAGCTCCTCATCCTGGAGCGGGATCCCGAGCGTGCGCAGGTCCTCGGCGAGCTCCGCGCGCGGCCGCGTGGTGTTGTTCGTGACGAAACGCAGGCGATGGCCATCCTCACGCAAGCGCGCGACCGCCTCGGCGCCGCCGGCGATCGGCTCGCCGGAGACGTGGAAGACCCCGTCGACGTCCAGGAGAATGGCCGGCATGGACGGCGAGTCTATTCGCGTCACCCGCTCGGTCGAGCTGCCGCTCGGCGACATCGAGCTGCGAACGTCGCGCTCGAGCGGGCCGGGAGGGCAGCACGCGCAGAAGTCCGAGACGCGCGTCGATGCGCGCTTCGACATCGAGGCTTCGTCGGCCCTCACACCGGCCCAGAAGAAGCGGGTGATCGCGAAGGCTGGGCCTGTGCTGCGCGCGGTCGCCCAGGACGAGCGCAGCCAGGCACGAAACCGCGAGCTCGCGATCGGCCGGCTCGTCGACGCGCTCAGGGCCGCTCTGTACGTCGAGCGCAAGCGGGTCGCGACGAAGCCGAGCGCCGCCGCGAAGAGACGCCGCCTCGAGCAGAAGCGGCGCCGCGGCGAGACGAAGAAGCTGCGCCGCCCTCCGGCGGACTAGCGGCGCACCCGAACGTCCGCCCGGCACGTTGAACCAGCGATGACCCCCATCGCGGTCACGACCGACCCCCTGGACCCTCCCGTCGCGGTCCTCGAGCTCACCGGCGAGCACGACGGCTTCACGGCGCTGCGCATCGAGCAGGAGCTCCAGCGGCTCCACGACGCCGGCCTAGCCGTCGTCGTCGACCTCCTGCGCGCCACCTTCGTCGACTCCTCCACGCTGAGCGCGCTCCTGACCGCCCGCCGACATGCGGAGGAGTCGTCGCTCGGCTTTGCACTCGCTATCGCCGCAGACGCGGGCTTGCAGGTGCACCGGATCTTCGCG
>JALZOQ010000330.1 GCA_030913835.1 Actinomycetota bacterium
GCGCTCTTGTTGGTGCCGCCTGAGTTCGTGTAGCTGTTTCCGACGGCGAGGTGGACGGTGCCCGCGATCTTCTCGTCGAAGAGCGTGTTCTTCATGTAGCGGTCGATGCCGGGATTGCACCCGATCCCCAGCTCGCCGAGAACGCGCGCGCCCTCGTCGGTGTCGAGCGTGGCGAGCAGGAACTCCTCGCCGCTGTCGGCGCTCGCCTCCACGACGCGGCCCGCGCGAAAGACGAGCCGGGCGCCGGTGACTTCGCGCCCGAGGTAGTTCGCCGGGAACTCGGAGTACGCGATCACGCCCTCGGTCGCGTCCTCGACCGGGCCGAAGTACACCTCCCCGCCGGGCATGTTCAGGTGTCCGTCGTCGATCAGCCCGTCGCGTCCCTCGAGCCCCAGCACGAGATCCGTTCCGTCGCCGACGATCCGGACCTCGGCGGCCTCGTCGAACCGCTCCTTGATCCGCTGCATCTTCTGCGACTCGGCCTGCCAGTCGAGGAGCACCGAGCCGTAGAGGAACTCGGCGAACGACTCCGTGTCCATCCCGGCGTCCTGGGCGAGCGCGGGCGTCGGCCACTGGCAGATCACCCACGGGATCTCGTTCGAGCGCGTGCGCTGGACGAGCGGCAGGATCGCCTCCCGGTAGAGGGCGATCCGCTCAGCCGGGATCGCGCCGAGCTCGCTCGTGTTCTCGGGCGAGTCGATCGTGATGTGCGCGTCGATCTGCTCCGCGTGGTGCCGCGCGATCGGCGCTGCTTTCCCGAGCAGCTCCTCAGGCGCCGAGTCGAGCCAGGCCTGGTCGTAGAAGCCGCGGCCCGAGAACGTCAAATGGGGAAGGGGGTACGCGCCGCGACGTGCGATCTGCCGGATCACCGCCTCGACGAGCGGGCGCGAGTTCGTACCTGCCAGAACCGCGACCTGCCAGCCCGGCTGGACGTCGACCGAGTACTCGACCAGGAGGCGGGCGTACTCCTCGACGCGGGGGTCAGCCACCGCGGAGAATCTAGCTGCGCTGATACCCGAGGTTCACGAGCACGATCCCGAGCCACACGACGAGCAGCGCCACGAGCCCGCCCAGGTTCAGGGCGATCGCCGTGAGCGGGATGCCCGCGCCGACGGAGACGAGCGCGAGGACGAAGCTGCCTTCCCGCCCTTCACGGCGGGCCGGGGCGGCCGGGCGCTTCTCCAGCCGTCGCTCGATGCGCTCGACGAACGAGTCGATCAACTCGGGCTCGCGCTCGAGGCCAAGCTCGCGCCGCGCCTCGATCGCCGCCTGCAGGTCCTCCTTCGGGACGAGGGGCTCGTCGGGCACGACATAAACGATACGAGACCTGGGAACAGGAGTCAGGATCTGTTATATTGCGACTAAGGTTTTCTCACAATAGAAGCAACGAAGGAGAAAGAACACATGGCAAAGACCATTGGCATCGACCTCGGGACGACCAACTCTGCGATGGCGATCCTCGAGGGCGGCGAGCCGACCGTGATCCCGAACGCCGAAGGCGGGCGAACGACCCCGTCCGTCGTCGCGTTCACAAAGGACGGTCAGCGGCTCGTCGGGGCGCCCGCAAAGCGCCAGCAGGTCACGAATCCGCTGAGCACGATCTTCTCGATCAAGCGGTTCATGGGCCGGAAGTGGGACGAGGTCTCGGAGGAGATGACGATCGTCCCGTACGAGGTCGTCAAGGGCGAGAACGGCGACGCCCGCGTGAAGGCCGACGGCAAGGAGTACTCGCCGCCGGAGATCAGCGCGATGATCCTCCAGAAGCTGAAGACCGACGCGGAGGCGTACCTCGGCGAGACGGTCGACGACGCCGTCATCACCGTTCCCGCGTACTTCAACAACGCCCAGCGTGAGGCGACGAAGGACGCCGGCAAGATCGCCGGCCTCAACGTCCTGCGCATCATCAACGAGCCCACCGCGGCCTCGCTCGCGTACGGGCTCGACAAGGAGTCCGACCAGACGATCCTCGTCTTCGACCTCGGCGGCGGCACGTTCGACGTGTCGGTGCTCGAGCTCGGCGACGGCGTCTTCGAGGTCAAGTCGACGAACGGGGACAACCACCTCGGCGGCGACAACTTCGACAAGGCGATCGTCGACTGGATGGTCTCCGAGTTCAAGAAGGACCAGGGCATCGACCTGGCGGCCGACAAGATGGCGCTCCAGCGGCTCTACGAGGCCGGGGAGAAGGCGAAGATCGAGCTGTCGTCCACGATGACGACGCAGATCAACCTGCCGTTCATCACCGCGACCGCCGAAGGCCCGAAGCACCTCGACCTGCAGCTGACGCGCGCCAAGCTCGAGGAGCTCGTCGCCGAGCTGGTCGAGCGCACCGTCGGCCCGACGAAGCAGGCTATCGCCGACTCAGGCCTCGACGCGTCGAAGATCGACCACGTCATCCTCGTCGGCGGCATGACCCGCATGCCGGCCGTCCAGGCGAAGGTCACCGCGCTGCTCGGCAAGGACCCGCACAAGGGCGTCAACCCGGACGAGGTCGTCGCCGTGGGCGCCGCCATCCAGGGAGGCGTGCTGAATCGCGAGGTGACGGATGTGTTGTTGCTCGACGTCACGCCTCTGTCACTCGGGATC
>JALZOQ010000336.1 GCA_030913835.1 Actinomycetota bacterium
GCCTCGCGCTGCTCGACGAGCTCGGCCTGCGTGCGCTCGAGCAGGCCGAAGAGCGCGTCGACCTCCTCCGAGAGCTCGTCGACGAGCTTGAGCGCCGCGTCGTTGAAGGCGCGCTGCTCGAGCGCGAAGGGATGGATGTACCAGCGCATGCCCTTGCGCAGGACCCGCTTGACGAAGTGCTTGACCGCGCCTGCGGCGCCGGGCTGCGGGACGAGCAGCGGATCGGGCCCGACGGGCCAGTAACGCTCCGCGACGGTGCGCAGGCGCGCGCGCACGAGGCCGCGGTCGTACGGCTCGGCGAGGTCGAGACCGCGGGCGTGACGCACCTCCTCCTTCAGCCGCTCGAAGAGCGCGCCTACGTCGACCTGCTCGGCCTCTCCGTTCGAAGAAATCGCTGCAGTTTCGGCATTTTTCGGATCGACCACAGCCACGCGAGTATTGTAACGAGGGGATGTAACGGAGCCGTTAGCTGGGATGTGTGACGCTTCGGACGTGCTCGGAATCAGCCTGCTCACGCTCGTGCCCGGGATCAGCGGGGGCTCGGAGACGTACGCCCGGGAGCTCTGCCGGGCGCTTGCGCGCGTCGGCGAGCTCGAGTACCGCGTCTTCGTCCCGCCGATCGCGCCGGACGCCGGAGAGGGCCTGCCGTCCGAGGTCGTCCGGAGCTATCCCGCGAGCCGCTCGATGCCGGGGCGGATCGCCGCGATGTCCCTCGCAGCCGCTCGCCCCGGGCCGCTTCGTCGCGCGCTACGCGTGGACGCCCTCGACGCGCTGCACTTCCCGCTCAGCGTGATGCTCCCGCCGGTGACGCGCCCGCCGGCCGCGACGAGCGTCCTCGACCTTCAGCACGAGCATCACCCGGAGTTCTTCGGCCGCCCGGAGCTCGCCTATCGCAAGCTCGTGTACGGCTGGACGATCCGCCGCAGCCGCATCGTGATCGCGATCTCCGAGCACGCGCGCCAGACGCTCCTGGAGCGCTACGCCCTCCCACCGGACCGCGTGCGGACGATCCACCTCGGCATCGACCACGCCCGCTTTCGCCCGGGCGAGCCGCAAAGCTCGACTGGGCCGTTCTTGCTCTATCCCGCTCGGGCATGGCCGCACAAAAATCACGCTCGGCTGTTCGAGGCGTTCGCGATCCTGCGGCGCGAGCGGCCCGACCTTCGGCTCGTGCTGACGAATTACGACGGGCCGAAGCCCCCCGGCGTCGAGTCGCGAGGCCGGGTGTCGCAGGTCGAGCTCGCCGAGCTGTATCGCGGCGCGGCCGCGCTCGTCTTCCCGAGCCTGTACGAGGGCTTCGGCCAGCCGCCGCTCGAGGCGATGGCCTGCGGCTGTCCGGTCGCGTGCTCGAACGTCGCGTCGCTTCCGGAGGTCGTCGACGACGGCGCGCGGCTGTTCGATCCGACGCAGCCCGAGGCGATCGCGGAGGCGGTCGAGGACGTGCTTCGCGATCCGCAGCCCTGGATCGAGCGCGGCTTTGCACGCGCGGCGGCGTTCACGTGGGACGCCTGCGCCCGCGAGCACGACGTGGTGTACCGCGAGCTGGAGTCCATGGCGCCGTGAGGCCGACCCTACGGCCGTCTTGGCGCGGAAGTTGACTGAATATGGTCAAAGCTCTACTATCCGACCCGTCAGCGGGATGAAAGAGCAAACGAATCGTCAGGTTTGGTCCGCGAGGAGCGTCTTCGCACTCGCGCTGATCGTCTCTGCGCTCGGCATCGTCGCCGCGTTCAGCGCGTTCGGGAGCACGGCCTCCGCCGCGTCGCACCAGTACGAGTACGGTACGAAGAGGACGATCTGCCACCACACGGGCTCGGACACGAACCCGATGGTGACGATCAGGGTCAGCGAGAACGCCGTCGATGCTCACCTCGCTCATGGCGACACGCTCGGCCCCTGCCCGCGCTAGCCGCTAGACCCTGACGCGTTCGGGCTCGAGCCGCGCCAGCTCGGCATCCACGAGCATGTGGACGAGCTCCTTGAAGGAGACCTCCGGCGTCCAGCCCAGCCGCTCGCGCGCCCGCGCCGGGTTCCCGACGAGGTTGTGCAGCTCGGCGCGCCCGCGCAGGAGCGACTCGTCGATCTGCACGTGCGCCTGCCAGTCG
>JALZOQ010000363.1 GCA_030913835.1 Actinomycetota bacterium
GGCACCGGGCCTCGACCCGGTCAACCCCGACCCTTCAGAGCTCAAGCTGGAGCTTCTGCCGGCGCTCGACGAGCCCAACGCGGAGGTCGACGTCGACGATGCGGAGGCCGCCGACCTCGCGCTCCTCGACGCTGCCAGCCAGGCCCAGGATCCCCTCAAGTTGTACGTCCGCCAGATCGGTGACGGCCGCCTTCTGACCCGGGAAGAAGAGCGCGAGCTCGCCCGGCGCAAGGACGCCGGCGACGAGGCGGCCAAGCGGCGCCTGATCGAGGCCAACCTGCGGCTGGTCATGTCGATCACACGGAACTACACGAAGGCCGGTGTCCCGCTCCTCGATCTGATCCAGGAGGGCAACCTCGGGCTGATCCGCGCGGTCGAGAAGTTCGACTACCGGCTCGGCTTCAAACTTTCGACCTACGCGACCTGGTGGATCCGGCAGGCCGTGACTCGCGCGCTCGCCGACCAGGGCCGGACGATCCGCCTACCCGTCCACGTCGCCGAGCAGGTGCGCCGCTTGATGCGCGCCAAGCGCGTGCTGACGCAGAAGCTCAACCGCGACCCGACGCTCCCGGAGCTCGCCAAGGAAAGCGGGTTCCCGGAACGGCGTGTGCGCGAGTTGCTCGACCTCGTCGAGGATCCGGTCAGCCTCGAGACTCCGGTCGGCGACGGCGAGAGCCTCTACTCCGATTTGATCGAGGACGAAGGCTCAGAAAGGCCGGAGGCCGCCACGTCGGACCGGCTCCGCTCCGTCGAGCTCGCGCGGGCCCTGCTCGGCCTGAACCCGCGGGCCCGTCACGTACTCGCCCTGCGCTTCGGCCTCGACGGCCAGCAGCCCCAAACGCTCGAGGAGGTCGGCGCCGGCCTCGGCATCACCCGCGAGCGCGTACGCCAACTCGAGTCCCGCGCGCTACGCGAGCTTCGGACGACCGCGCCCGAGCTCGAGCTGTACCTGCGGGCTGAGTAGATCCCAGCGGATCGGTCAGGGAGCGCAGACGCGGGCCGAGTAAGGGCGGCGCTAGCCGGCGACGGACTGCATCTCGCGCAGGCCTGCGAGGCGGCGGAGGGACTCCAGCTCGATCTGCCTGACGCGCTCGCGGGTGAGGCCGAGGCGCCGGCCGATCTCCTCGAGCGTCTTCGGCTCCGCATCCGACAGGCCGTAGCGGAGCTCGATCACCTGCCGCTCGCGGGCCGGGAGGGAGCCGAGCGCCGCCGACAGAGCCTGGCTGCGGAGCGCGACCTCGACCTCTTCCTCGGGCAGCGGGTCGTCGCCCGCGACGAAGTCGCCGAAGACCGCGTCGTCCGTGTCGCCGACGGGCTGGTCGAGGCTGGCCGACGCTCGCGCGGCCGCGCGCACCTCCTGCGCCTGGTGCAGAGGCAGGCTGGCTTCCTCTGCGATCTCGGCCAGCGTCGGCTCGCGGCCGAGCTGGGTCCAGAGCATGCGCTCGGCGCGGTTCATCTTCTGCAGGCGTTCGACGATGTGGACGGGCATCCGGATCGTGCGCGCCTTGTCGGCGAGCGCGCGCGCGACCGCCTGTCGGATCCACCACGTGGCATAGGTCGAGAACTTGTAGCCGCGGCGCCAGTCGAACTTCTCGACGGCACGGATCAGCCCGAGCGTACCCTCCTGGATCAGGTCGAGGAACGGCAGGCCCTGGTTGCGGTAGTTCTTGGCGATCGAGACGACCAGCCGCAGGTTCGACTGGATCATGCGCTGCTTGGCGAGCATGTCGCCGCGCTCGATCTTCTTCGCGAGCTCGACTTCCTGCGCGGCGGTGAGGAGCGCGTGGCGGCCGGCCTCGCGCAGGAAGAGCTGCAGCGCGTCCGTCGTCGTCTCGACGGTCGGAGTGGGGGCCGGTGGCGGCGGCGGCTCCTTCTCGCGCTCGGGCTCGGTCTCGACGACTTCGATCCCGCGCCGGTCGAGCTCGCGGTACAGATCGTCCAACTCGAGCGGTCCGAGCGCGTGTGGCTCGAGCAACTCGGCCAACTCCGGGTATCTGATCGTGCCCGTGGTCTCGGCAGCCTCGAGCAGCTGCTGCAGCTCCTCGACGAGGAGCAGGTTCTCGACCGTCTCGACCGTCATCCGCCTCTCGTCTCTTGCCGCACCGGGCGCGAGTCCAAACACGGCGCCGCTGCCCGAACTGAATGCACGATAACTGGTGTTATGTCAAGTCGAGCCATGGACGACCTTGTATCGGTCTCTCCCGCCCTCGCCCGCCTTGGACCAAAAAGATACGCCGAACCGGTGGCGCTTTCGTCCACCGCTCACGCTGACTT
>JALZOQ010000385.1 GCA_030913835.1 Actinomycetota bacterium
GCCGCACACCGTCTCGGGCCACCCGGCGACGAGCGGCGCCATCCGTCCAATGTTCCAGCCCTGTTCCCCGACCTGCGTGACGCAGCCCAGCTGGACGTCTTCGATCTCGGCCGGATCGAGGTCGTGACGCTCGACGAGCCCGTTGAGAACGGCGCCCGCAAGGTCGTCGCCGCGCGTCCCCGCAAGCGTCCCGTTCCGCTTCCCGATTGGGGAGCGGACGGCATCGACTATGAACGCATCGTTCTTCATCCGGTCGAGAAAGCTTACGTCGCAGCGAGCCCGACAGCGCCCGGCGACCGCGGCGTGTCAGGCGCGGCCGGTACCAGGCACACGACAGGCCTACGCGAGCCGGGTCCGAGTGGGCCTAGGCCGGTACCTGGCACCAGGCGGGACGCTGCGCCTTGCGGCCCCTAGACTTGGCCGGTATGGCGACGACGGTGACGGACCGGCCATTGCTGGTCGGGGGCGAATGGGTCGAGACCGGCGAATGGCTGGACATCCGCTCGCCGTACTCGGGCGACGTGGTCGGTCGGGTGGCGAAGGGCGGCGCCGCCGAGACGCGCCGCGCTCTGGACGCGGCCGAGGAGGCGCTGCGCAACCCGCTTCCTGCGCACAAGCGCGCGGAGATACTCGTTCGCGTCGCCGCCGGGCTCGGGCGCCGCCACGAAGAGGTCGCGCGGACGATCTCGGCCGAGGCCGGCAAGCCGATCAAGGCCGCCCGGGTCGAGGCGGCGCGTGCGATGTCTACGTACACCATGTCGGCGGTCGAAGCGCGCAAGCTCGCCGGCGAGATGGTTCCGATGGACGCATCGCAGGCCGGCGTCGGCAAGCTCGCCTTTACCCTGCGCCGACCACGCGGCATCGTCGGCGCGATCAGCCCCTTCAATTTCCCGCTCAACCTGGTCGCGCACAAGATCGCGCCCGCACTCGCCGCGGGGTGCCCAGTCGTCCTGAAGCCGGCGGGACAGACGCCGCTCTCCGCGTTCCTGCTCGCGGAGCTCGAGACCGAAGCGGGACTGCCGCCCGGCTGGCTGAACGTGATCGCCGGGCCGGCCGCCGCAATCGGCGACGTCTTGGTGGACGACGAGCGGGTGCGCGTGATCACCTTCACGGGCTCCGGCGACGTGGGCTGGAACATCGCGGAGCGAGCGCCGCGCAAGCGAGTCGCCCTCGAGCTCGGCAACGCGACGCCCGCAATCGTCGCCGCCGACGCAGATCTCGACGCGGCAGCCGAGAAGCTTGCCGCGAACGCGTTCTCGTTCGCGGGGCAGAGCTGCATCTCCGTGCAGCGGATCTACGTCGAGGACGACGCGTACGATCGGTTCGTCGACCGGTTCGTCTCGCGCGTCGAGGCGTTGAACGTCGGCGACCCCGCCGACGAGGACACCGACGTCGGGCCGGTCGTCGACGAGGCTGCGCGCACCAGGATCCTCGAGTGGATCGACGAGGCCCGCCAGGCAGGCGCCGACGTGCTCGCCGGAGGTGGGCTCGAGGACGGGTTGATCCAACCGACGATCATTGCCAACGCCTCGCCGGAGCTGAAGGTCTCGTGCGAGGAGGTCTTCGGGCCGGTGTGCACCGTCAACCGGGTCGGATCGCTCGACGAGGCGATCGAACTCGCGAACTCGACCCGCTACGGGCTCCAGGCGGGGATCTTCACGGCGAGCATCAAGGCAGCCATGCGTGCCGCTCAAGAACTCGATTTCGGCGGCGTGACCGTCAACGAGGCGCCGACATTCCGAGCCGACCAGATGCCCTACGGCGGCGTCAAGGCCTCAGGCAACACGCGCGAGGGACCCGCGTATGCGGTGCGCGAACTGACCGAGGAACGACTCGTCGTCCTCGAGTTGTAGGTTTCGACCCGGCCCCAGCGAGCGGGCGTCGTGGGGATCCTCCTAGTCGCGTACCTCGCCGGCTTCGGCCGCTGCGCGAAGGAGGGGCGGGCCTAGACCCTCCAGCCGGTCGGCGGATAGACTCGCCCGGCCTGTGGCACCCGCGTTCCTCTCTCGTTTTCGACGCGGCGCCGGCTCCGCGACCGACGGTCCGACGAACGGCGCAGCGCCTCCGCCGGCCGAGCGCCGCGCGGCGCCGGTCCGGCGCAGGCC
>JALZOQ010000403.1 GCA_030913835.1 Actinomycetota bacterium
CGCCAGAGGTGCGAGCGGAGCTCGTGCGGCGGCTGGCCGCGGCTGGGCTGCCGCGGATCGAAGCGGTCAGCTTCGTCAACCCGAAGCGCGTGCCGCAGATGGCCGGCGCGGAGGAGGTGGTCGCCGCGATCGAGCCCCGCGAGGCCGTGGAGCTCTCGGGCCTCGTCCTCAACGAGCGCGGCTACGAGCGCCTCGCCTCCACGCGCCTCGACCGCGTGAACTGCACCCTCGCCGCCACCGAGACTTTCAACGAGCGGAACGGGAACGCCTCGCTTGCCGACGCGGCGGCGCGCGTGGTGCGGATCCTCGAAACCGCCGATCGCCCGACGACGGTCACGATCTCCGTCGCCTTCGGCTGTCCGTTCGAAGGCCCGGTCGAGCCGGCCGCCGTGGACGTCCTCGTCGAACGGATGCGCGCGGCGGGAGCGGGGGAGATCGTCCTTGCCGACACGATCGGGGTTGCTACGCCGACGAAGGTGCGCGGGCTCGTCGAGCAGACCGCGGCCGACGGCTTCCACGGCCACAACACGCGCAACACCGGCTACGCCAACGCGCTCGCGGCGCTCGAAGGCGGCGCGCGCATCCTCGACGCGTCGATCGGCGGGCTCGGGGGCTGTCCGTACGCGCCGAAGGCGACGGGGAACGTCGCGACCGAGGACCTCGTCTACCTCCTCGATGGAGAGGGCGTCGAGACGGGCGTCGACCTCGAAGCGCTGATCTCGGTCTCCGAGTGGCTGGAAGGCGTCCTTGGGCGCAGGCTCGAGGGGCAGGTCTACCGGGCCGGGCCGTTCCCGATCGCGGCGACGCCGGACGCCATGAGCGCGTCCACTTCGGCGCTCGAGTAGCCCGCCTCGAGCAGCACCTCTCGGGTGTGCGCTCCGAGCCCCGGCGCGCGCGTGCGGTTGCCGACGCGCTCGCCGTCGACGCTGAGCGCGTGTCCGAGGGCGCGGATCTGGGGCTCGATCACCGCCAAGGCGGCCGTCTGCGGATGGGCGACGACGGCGGCGACGTCCTGCACCGGCGAAGCGGGCACGGCGTCGCGCGAGAGCCGATCCAGCCAGGTTGAGGTCGGCTCGGCCGCGAAGCGCTCCGCGAGCAGGGCCGTGAGCGCGGCTCGGTTCTCGACCCGGGCCGGATTCGTCGCGAAACGGGCATCCTCCGGGACTCCTCCCAGCTCGAGCGCCTCGCAGAGCCCCGCGAAGAGCCGGTCGTTCGTCGCGGCGACCATCACGTGCCCATCCCGCGTCGCGAAGGCCTGGTACGGGACGATCAGCGGGAACTCGGTGCCCAGCCGACCCGGGGAGGCGCCGGTCGCCACGAAGCCGGTCACGTGGTACGACATCAACCCGAGCGCCGTTTCATACAACGACGTGTCGACGGTCGCCCCGTGCCCCGTGCGCTCGCGCTCGCCGAGGGCCGCGACAATCCCGAGCGCGGCCCACATGCCGGTCATGTAGTCGACGAGCGAAGCGCCGACCCGCACCGGCCCGCCGCCGGGCTCGCCTGTCACGCTCATGATCCCCGAGGCCGCCTGGATGAGCGGGTCGTAACCGGGAGCATCCCGCAAGGGGCCGGTCGCCCCGAACGCGCCGATCGAGCAGTAGACGAGCCGGGGATTGCGGCCGCGCACCGCCCCGGCTCCGAAGCCCGAGCGCTCGGCGAGCCCCGGGCGGAGCGACTGGATCATGACGTCAGCGCGGTCGGCCAGCCGCAGCAGCGCCTCCAGTCCGCGCGGGTCCGAGATCCGCAGCGCGAGCGAGCGCTTGTTGGCGTTCGCCGCCAGAAAGAGTGTGCCCTCGCCGTCCCAGAACGGCGGGCCCCAGCTGCGCGTGTCGTCGCCGCCGTCCGGCCGCTCGACCTTGACGACGTCCGCGCCCAGCGCGCCGAGCACCTCCGTGCAATGCGGGCCGGCGAGGGAGCCGGTCAAGTCGACGACGCGGATCCCGGCGAGCGGCTCGAAGCTCATCGCCCGAGCTCGTACACGCGCGTGGGGCCGGAGCAGGGCGGTCTTTCGATGACGTCGGGCGCGCACCGGGCGAGCCTCTCTGTCTCGAGCTGCGCCATCGCCCGCATCATCGCCCGTAACGTGGCGGCGTGGTCGATTCGCTGATGAACCTGCTGACCGGGTCGCGCTGGACGTACGCGATCCTGTTCGGGCTCGCGGCCGGGGACGCAGTGCTGCCCGTTCTGCCGAGCGAGACGGGAGTGCTCTTCGCCGGGCTGCTCGCCCAACGGGGGCGGCTCGACATCACGGCCGTGATCGCGGTCTCCGCCGCCGGCGCCTTCGTCGGGGATACGACGTCGTACATCCTCGGACGCGTGCTCGGACGGCGCGCGGCCGATCGGCTCTTCCGCGGTGCCCGCGCGCGGAGGCGGCTCGGTTGGGCGGAGCGCATGCTGGCTGAGCGCGGGTGGTACCTGATCGTCCTGTCCCGCTTCATCCCCGGCGGCCGAACGGCGATCACCTTCACTGCAGGGGTGACGCGGCTCAGCTACCCGCGGCGATTTCTTCCCTTTGCGCTGCTCGCGGCAGTGGTCTGGGGCTCGTACGCGGCGCTGCTCGGCTACCTCGGAGGGCGCACGTTCGAGAGCGATCCCAAGCTCGGGTTCCTGTTCGCGTTCGGCCTGGCACTCGGTGTCGCACTGGCGATCGAGCTGTACCGGCGTTACGTTCACCGGTGGCTATCGTGAACCGGCTCGCCGGCGAGACGAGCCCGTACCTCCTCCAGCACGCAGACAACCCGGTGCACTGGTACCCATGGGGGCCGGAGGCGCTGGAGCGGGCGCGCGCCGAGGACAAGCCGATTCTGCTCTCGATTGGCTATTCCGCCTGCCACTGGTGCCACGTGATGGCGCACGAGTCGTTCGAGGATCCGGCCACGGCGGCGCTGATGAACGAGCTATTCGTGAATGTGAAGGTCGACCGCGAGGAGCGGCCGGATCTCGACGCGATCTACATGGATGCGATCGTCGCGCTCACGGGCAGTGGCGGCTGGCCGATGACCGTGTTCCTGACCCCTGAAGGCGAGCCGTTCATCGGCGGCACGTACTTCCCGCCCGAGCCGCGGCACGGGCTACCGAGCTTCCGGCAGGTGCTGCGCCAGGTCTCCGACCTGTTTCGCGAACGGCGCGACGACGCCGTCCGGCAAGCCCGCGCACTCACCCAGGCGGTGCGGAGCAGCGCCGAGGCTCAGCCGTCGCACGACCCGCTGACGGAGGCGCTACTGCGCGACGCGGCCCGCGCCCACCGGGCTCAGTTCGACCCGCAGTGGGGCGGCTTCGGCCCCGCACCCAAGTTCCCGCCCGCATCGTCGCTCGAGTTCCTGCTCCGGTACCACCTGCGCACCGGCGACGACGAGGCGCTCAGGATCGTCCGAGCGACCCTCGACGGGATGGCGCTCGGCGGCATGTACGACCTGCTCGGCGGCGGCTTCCACCGCTACTCGGTCGACGAGCGCTGGCTCGTCCCGCACTTCGAGAAGATGCTGTACGACAACGCGCTGCTCGTCCCGGTCTACCTCCACGGCTGGCTGGTGACCAGCGAGGAGCGCTACCGCCGCGTCGTCGAGGAGACCGTCGAGTACATGCTCCGCGAGCTGCGTCTGCCGGAGGGCAGTTTCGCCTCGGCCGAGGACGCGGACACCGACGGCGTCGAGGGCCTCACCTTCACGTGGACGGAGGAGGAGGGCGTTCCCACCGAACTGCTGCAGCCGTTCGAGCACGGGCGCTCGATCATCCGCGGCGAGCTGCCTGGCGAGTTGCGGGCGCGGCTGTTCGAGGAGCGCGAGCGTCGCCCCAAGCCGGGCCGCGACGACAAGGCGGTCGCCTCATGGAACGGGCTCGCGCTTGCCGCACTCGCCGAGGCGGGGCGGCGGCTCGATCGCGCGGACTGGCTGGATGCCGCGGTCGCTCTCGGCGAGTTCCTGCTCGGTTCCCTCTCGACCGCGGACGGCCGGCTGCACCGCACCTACCGAGCCGGGCAGGCGAAGAACACGGGCTTCCTCGAGGACTACGCGGACGTGGCGCACGGGCTCTACGAGCTGCACGTCGCGACCGGCGACCTGCGCTGGCTGCGCGAGGCGGACCGGCTCGCACGCCTCGCAGTCGAGCTCTTCGGCGACGAGCGGCGCGGCGGCTTCTTCCTTACCCCGACCGGCGGCGAGGAGCTCGTCGCGCGCCCGAAGCCGCTGGACGACCACCCGACGCCGTCCGGGAACTCGATGCTCGCCTACGTCCTGCTACGACTCGCGCGGATCTACGGCGACGACGAGCTGGAGCGTCAGGCAGTCGGCGTCTTCCGACTCGCGCGGCCGCTGATCGAGCGCGCGCCGACCGCGTTCGGCCAGCTGCTCTGCGCGCTCGATCTGTGGTTCTCGCCGCCGCGGGAGCTCGCGATCGTGGGCGATCCGCGCAGCGAGGTCGCGCGGGCCGCGCTCGCGCCGTTCGACCCGAACGCGGTCGTCGCATTCGGGCCGGCAGAAGACGTGCCTCTGCTGGCCGGCAAGAACCTCGTCGACGGCAAGCCCGCGGTCTACGTCTGCGAGCGCTTCGCGTGCCGCGCGCCGGTCACCGACCCCGCTGCGCTCCCTTACCAGGGCGCTCATCGCTAGCCGGAACAACTATGGAGGGCGGAGCGCGTCGGGGAACGTGAGCTCCGCCCTCCTGTTCGCCCTACTGGCCGCGCTGGAGAGGCACCGGTCGGGCGGCGCCGACGCCTCTCCTCCCGGCGTGCCACCGACGCCGCTGACGGCTGCCAGCGTCGAGGCCCGCAGGCTTGGTTCCCGGCAACGTGGTCACATCCGGGCGAGGATCTGGTTGAGGAGGTCCGGGACGAGCGCGAGGCCGGTCCCACTGTCACGGAGATGGGTCACGGCGCAGACGAGGTTGCCGAGGATGCCGGGGGTGCCTTCGACGGTCAGGACCGTCCGCTCCAAGCGCGTCGGAGCTCCGGAGAGATCGACCTCCGCCGGCCCGAGCGCGAGCTGGAGTTCCGGGCACGATCCCCCGATCTCCACGACCGGGATCGTCACCTCTTCGACGACCGCGGCCCCGCCGAGCGTGCCCTCGAGCTTGCCCGCTGCGAGCAGCGATCCGTTCCGCGCAGCGAACCGCGTCGGTGTGAACGTCCCTGCAAAGTCGCCGTCCGCGTCGGTAACGGGTACGGCAAGTGAGCTGTCCACCGCGGCCGCCGGGACGGTGGTGAGAGAAGACTTCACTGGGAAGCCCTCCTTCCGGCTCTCCAGGCGGAGAGCTTCGATTGTCGGCCTACTAGGTGGTCAAAGGCTACCCGGACCGACCGACTCCAAACAGGGGATTTGTAATTTCGAGCGCAGGTTTTGATCCGGCGCGAGGTCTAGTGTGAACAGGGGGCGCCCCTCCGCGATTGTCGGTCTGCTAGGGGAACGGCGATGCGGCGTTGCGCCCCCTTTAAATTGACACGGGGGAACCCCAGGGGTTCCCCCGTGTGCCCCCTCCTTGTCCTCTCGGTGGGCGTTAGTGACGCTACGGCGGGCGAAGCCCGCCTTCGCCGGCGGGCTCACCAGACACCGGGAACGAGTCGGGCGGTTCGGTGCTCGTACTCGCTATATGCGGCGAGCCCCGAGCGCAGGATCCCCTCTTCGCGGCGGATTCGCACCGCGACGAACGCGGTCATGCCGATGACGAGCAGGGTGAGGCTGAGCCAGTTGTCGAGGACGAGGCCGAGGCCGGCAGCACGCAGGATTCCGCCCGCGTAAGCCGGGTGCCGGATCCGCCGGTAGGGGCCCGTGGCGACGAGGCGCTGGCCGTCCTGCACGACGAGCGCGCCCTGGAACCAGTCACCGAGCGTCGCGATCGCCCAGCCGCGCAGCCACTGGCCGATCACGTACAGCACGAGGCCGGCGCCGAGCACGACCCAGCCGGAGCCGGGAAGCGTGAAGCCGCGCGTTACGAGGGCCGCACCGAGGGCGAGCACATGGACGGCGGCCAGTCCCCAGATATGGCGGCGCAGGTGGCCGCAGTCGGCGCCGCTCGCCGGCAGCCGGGGTCGCGACCTCCAGAGCGTTCGCATGACGACCGCGCAGATCACCAGGGTCGCGACTGTCGCGGCGGTCGCCCGCCAGTCGTGAAGGATCAAAGGTCGCACGGAAAGGTTCTAAGGTACTTCGTCCCGTGGCTCTCCTGGCGGCAGCGAACGTCACGCAGCGCTTCGGCGGAATCGTCGCCCTCGACAGCGTCTCGTTCGACGCGGAGCAGGACGAGATCGTCGGCCTGATCGGGCCCAACGGCGCCGGCAAGACGACCGCGTTCAACGTGATCACCCGGCTCTACACGCCCGACGAGGGGGACGTCCTGTTCGACGGCGAGTCGTTGCTTCGCACGCCGCCGCACCGAGTGATTCAGCGCGGGATCGCCCGAACGTTCCAGAACGTGGAGTTGTTCCGGTCGCTGAGCGTGCTCGACAACGTCCGCGTCGGCGCCCATGCGCGGCGAGGCGAGCGGACCGCGCGCGAGGTCGTCGACTACGTCGGGCTCGCGGAGGTGGCAGGCCGGTCCGCGCACGGGCTGCCGTTCGGCACCCTCAAGCGCGTCGAGCTGGCGCGCGCGCTTGCGTCCGGTCCGCGCCTGCTGCTCCTCGACGAGCCGGCCGGCGGCCTGAACCACGAGGAGGTCGACGAGCTGGCCGAGCTGATCCGCGGGATCCGGAAGGACTTCGGCCTGACGATCCTGCTCGTCGAGCACCACATGGCGTTCGTGATGGGGATCGCCGACCGCGTCCACGTGCTGGATTTCGGGCGGATCATCGCGTCGGGGACTCCCGCCGAGGTGCAACGCGATCCCGCCGTCATCGTGGCCTACCTCGGCGCCGAGCACGTCCCCGAGGAGCCGGTCGCGTGACCGCCCTGCTCGAGCTCGAGGACGTTGGCGCGCGTTACGGCGACGTTGTCGCGCTGCGCGGCGTCACGCTCGCGGTCGAGGAGGGCCAGATCGCGGCTGTGCTCGGCGCAAACGGCGCCGGGAAGACGACCATGCTGCGCGCTGTGTCGGGCACCGTCCGACGGTCAGGCTCCATCGTGTTCGCCGGGCGCCGGCTGCGTGGCGGCCCCGAGGTCGCAGCCCGGCTCGGCATCGCTCACGTGCCGGAAGGCCGCGGCACGTTCGGCGAGCTCTCAGTGTGGGAGAACCTGAGGCTCGGCGCCTACACGCGCCACGGCTCGCTCGACGAAGACTTCGACCGCGTGCGCGGCTATTTCCCCTGGCTGGAGGAGCGCCGCGACCAGGAGGCCGGGACGCTCTCCGGTGGGGAGCAGCAGATGCTCGCGGTCGCTCGGGCATTGATGAGCCGCCCCCGCCTGCTGATGCTCGACGAGCCGTCGCTCGGCCTCGCGCCGAGGGTCACCGCGGAGATCTTCCGGATCGTCCGCGAGCTGAACGAGAGCGAGGCGCTGACCGTGCTCGTGGTCGAGCAGAACGCGCGGATCGCCCTCGACGCCGCCCAGCACGCATTCGTGCTCGAGGTAGGCGAGGTCGCCGTGTCCGGCGCGAGCGCCGAGCTCCAGGCGAACGAGTCCGTGCGCAAGAGCTACCTCGGGTACTGATGAGCGACTTTCTCCAACAAGTCGTGAGCGGCCTAGCCTCGGGCGGGATCTTCGCCAGCCTCGCGCTCGCACTCGTCCTCATCTACAGGGCGACGCGGGTGATCAACTTCGCGCAAGGGGAGATGGCGACGGTCTCGACGTTCGTCGCCTGGTCGCTCGTCAACCGCGGAATGCCCTTCTGGGGCGCCTTCTTCCTCACCCTCGCGCTCGCGTTCGTCGGCGGCGTCGCGCTCGAGCGCATCGTGATCCGCCCGGTCGAGAACGCGTCGGTCCTGACGGTCGTGATCGTCACGCTCGGGCTCGCGATTCTGCTGAACGGGTTCTCGAGCGTGCAGTGGGGCAGTGAGGTGAAGAAGTTCCCGAGCCCGTTCCCGACGCGGCCAATCCACGTCGGCGGGGTCGCGTTCTCGATCCAGGACCTCGGTGTGATCGGCGTCTCGATCGCGCTCGTGCTCGCCCTCGGTGCGTTCTTCCGCTTCACCAAGCTCGGGCTCGCGATGCGCGCCGCAGCCCTCAATCCCGACGCCAGCCGGCTCGTGGGCGTACGCGTGTCGTGGATGCTCGCGCTCGGCTGGGGTCTCGCCGCGATGCTCGGCGCGGTGTCGGGGATGATGATCGCCCCCGTCGTCTTCCTCGATCCGAACATGATGCAGACCGTGCTGCTCTACGCCCTCGCGGCGGCGATCCTCGGCGGGATGGACAGCGCCGTCGGCGCCGTGGTCGGCGGACTGGCGCTCGGCGTGATCCTCAACCTGACCGGCGCGTACGTGGACTTCATCGGCGGCACGCTGAGGCTGCCGGTCGCGCTCGGCGTGATCCTGCTCGTCCTGCTCGTGCGTCCGTCGGGGCTCTTCGGGCGCGCGGCGGTGAGGAAGGTCTGATGGCGCGCCGAGCGTTTGGGCTGGCGGGATTCGTGGCGGTGGCGGCGATCGTCGCGCTCGCGCCACGCTATGTGAGCGACTTCCGGGCCTTCCAGCTGGCGACGGTCGGCGTCTACTTCATCGCGATCGTGGGCCTGAACGTGCTCACCGGCTACAGCGGCCAGATCTCCCTCGGACACGGCGCGTTCATGGCCCTCGGTGGCTACACCACGGCGATCCTGATGGTTGATCACGGCGTCCAGGACATCCGGACGATCCCGATCGCGGCCCTCGTCGCGGGCGTGGCAGGCCTGCTGTTCGGAATTCCGGCCCTGCGGCTTTCGGGGCTCTACCTCGCGCTCGTCACCTTCGGGATCGCGGTCTCGTTCCCGTCGCTCCTGAAGAAGTTCGCGGGGCTGACCGGTGGGGGGCGCGGGTTGAACCTGTTCGGGCTGCCACAGCAGACCGGAGGAGGCGTGAGCGTCGACGTGCTCGGTCACGAGCTCACGAGCAACGACTGGCTCTACTACCTGACCTGGACGATCGCGGGAGTGCTGTTCGTCGCGGCGTGGCTGCTGCTGCGCGGCCAGACCGGGCGCGCCCTCCGCGCCCTGCGCGACAGCCCGGTCGCCGCCGCGTCGGCGGGAGTGTGGCCCGCGCTCTACAAGACGGCCGCGTTCGGGATCTCGGCGGCCTTCGCGGGCGTGGCGGGCTCGCTGCTCGCGATCAGCGTCGCGTTCGTGAATCCCGACACGTTCCCGATCTCCCTCTCGATCACGCTGCTCGTCGGCGCGGTCGTCGCGGGGATCGGCTCGGTGCTCGGCGGCTTCGGCTCCTACGTCGGGCCGCTCGCCGGCGCCTCGCTGATCGTGTTCCTGCAGGCCAACGCCTCGAGCTGGCTCGCCCGGATCGAGCAGCACGTCCCGCTGCACGTCGATCCGAAGGCGCCCGGGGTTCCCGCGATCGTCTTCGGGCTCGTCGTCATCCTCGTGATGCTCCTGTTTCCCGCCGGCGTCGGCGGCGTGCTCGATCGCGGGCTCGGCGCCCTAACAAGTCGCTTCGCGCGGCGGTCTAACTAACCTGAGGGTCTGATGAAGAAGCTTTCACTTGCCTGCGCGCTCTTAGTGGCGCTGACGACGGCCGCGGTCGCGCTCGGCGCGACCCGCGCGGATCCTGGAGTCGAGGCGAACTCGATCCTGATCGGCGGGACCGCGCCGCTCTCGGGTGAGGCGTCGGCGGGCGCCGGCGTCGCGCGCGGCGCGGAGGCGTACTTCAAGTGGGTGAACGCCCGCGGCGGCGTCAACGGGCGGAAGATCGAGTACAAGTATCTCGACGACGGCTACGAGCCCGCGCGCACGGTTCAGGCAACGCGGCAGCTCGTCCAGCAGGACAAGGTCTTCGCGATCTTCAACGCGCTGGGGACGTCGAACAACCTCGCGATCCGCTCCTTCCTCAACCAGTCGAAGGTTCCGCAGCTCTTCTCGGCCTCGGGCGCGACCACCTTCGGCCGCGACTACCGGCAGTACCCGTACACGATCGGCTACATCCCGAGCTACGCGGCCGAGGGCAAGATCTACGGCCAGTACATCTTGAAGACGCGCCCGAGGGCGAAGATCGCAGTGCTCTACCAGGACGACGACTACGGGAACGACCTCGTTGCCGGCCTGCGCAAGGGCCTCGGCGCGAAGGCGAAGCAGATCGTCGCGAGAGCGGGGTACGACCCGACCGCGACCGACGTGTCGTCGCAGGTCGCGCAGCTGAAGGGCTCGAAGGCGGACACGTTCGTGATCTTCGCCTTCGGCAAGTTCTCGCTGCAGGCGTTCTTCGCCGCCAACAAGCTCGGCTGGCGTCCGAAGATCACGATCGTGAACGCGGTCGCAAGCGCATCAGGCCTGATGGCGATCCCGCCGGCCAGGTCGACGGAGGGCGCGGTCTCGATCGTCTTCACGAAGGACCCGGCGAACCCCGCCTGGGCGAAGGACAAGGGCCTGAAGCTCTTCCAGACCGTGATGAAGCGGTATTACCCGGACGGCGTGAAGTCCGGCTACGCGGCGGCCGGCGCGTCGTCGGCGTACACGATGGTCGACGTGCTGAGGAAGGCGGGGAAGAACCCGACGCGCGCGAGCGTGCTCAACGCGGCCACGCACCTGAACGAGCGCGGCAACCCGTTCCTGCTGCCCGGCATCGTCGTCAAGACCGCGCCGAACGACCGTTTCCCGGTCGCGCAGCTCAAGTTGCAGCGCTGGCACAACAAGCGCTGGAACATCTTCGGGAAGATGCTCGTCGCAAAGCCGTAAGCTCACGGTGTGCGTGAGCTGCTCGGCCTGAGTCTCGAGGAGCTGTGCGCGGAAGCGCGGGCGCGGAGGCGCGGGCCGCTCGTCACGTACTCGCCCAAGGTCTTCATCCCGCTGACGAAGCTCTGCCGGGACGTCTGCCACTACTGCACGTTCGCTGCGCCGCCTCGGCGCGGTGAGCGCGCGTACATGTCGATCGAGGAGGTGCTGGAGGTCGCGCGCGCCGGACGGGCCGCGGGCTGCCGCGAGGCGCTCTTCACGCTCGGCGACAAGCCTGAGCTCCGCTACCGGGCGGCTCGCGAGGAGCTCGCCTCGCTCGGCTGCTCGACGACCGTCGAGTATCTTGCGCGCGCCGCGGAGGCCGTGCTCGAGGAGACGGGGCTGCTCCCACATTTGAACCCGGGTGTGATGTCCCGGGCCGACCTGGAGCTGCTGCGGCCGGTGTCGGCGTCGATGGGGATCATGCTCGAGACGGCGTCGGAGCGGCTGTCGCGGCGCGGATTGCCGCATTTCGGCTCCCCCGACAAGCTGCCTGCAGCGCGGCTGGAGACCCTGCGGCTCGCGGGCGAGCTGCGCGTGCCGTTCACGACCGGAATCCTGATCGGGATCGGCGAGACCCGGACCGAGCGCCTGGAGGCGCTGGTTGCGATCGCGGCTATTCACGAGCGCTATGGGCACATCCAGGAGGTGATCGTCCAGAACTTCCGGGCCAAGGCCGGAACGAAGATGGCCGACGCCCCCGAGCCGAGCCTCGAAGACCACCTGTGGACGATCGCTGCGTCGCGGGTGCTCCTGCCGCGTGACCTCCGCGTCCAGGCGCCGCCGAACCTCGCGTTCGACGAGTTCCCGCGCTTGCTCGACGCCGGCATCGACGACTGGGGCGGCGTGTCTCCGGTGACGATCGACCACGTCAACCCGGAGGCGCCGTGGCCCGAGCTTGAGCGGCTGGAGCGAGCGACCGAGAGCCACGGCCTGCAGCTCGCGCCGCGCCTCCCGGTCTATCCGGAGTTCGTGTCGGGCCGCTGGCTCGACGCGCGCGTCACGCCACACGTGCTGCGCGCGTCCGACGCAATGGGGCTCGCCCGCGAGGACGACTGGGCGCCGGGCGAGCCTGGGCCGGTCCCGGCACGGTTCCTCATGCGGCGCGATCCGCTCCCGGTCGACTCGCGCCACGAGCTCGAGGAGGAGGACCTCGTGCGGCTGCTGGAGGCCCGCGGCTCGGAGCGGCAACGCGTCTTCGCCGCTGCTGACCTGCTGCGCCGAGAGGTCTGCGGCGACGAGGTCAGCTACGTCGTGACGCGCAATATCCAGTACACGAACGTGTGTTACTTCCGCTGCGGGTTCTGTGCGTTCTCGAAGGGCAAGCTCGCCGCCAACCTGCGCGGCCCCGCGTACCTGGTGCCACTCGACGAGATCGTTCGTCGCAGCGAGGAAGCGTGGGCGAGGGGCGCGACCGAGGTCTGTCTGCAGGGCGGGATCCACCCAGCCTTCACCGGGCGCTTCTACCTCGACGTCGTTCGGGCGATCAAGGGAGCGCAGCCCGATCTGCACGTGCACGCGTTCTCGGCGCTCGAGGTCTGGCAGGGCGCGGCGACGCTCGGCCTGCCGCTCGACGACTATCTCGCCGAGCTGCGCGACGCCGGCTTGTCGTCGCTGCCGGGGACGGCGGCGGAGATCCTCGACGACGACGTGCGGCGCGTGATCTGCCCCGACAAGGTGACGACCGCGCAGTGGCTCGAGGTGCACGACGCCGCGCACCGGGTCGGGTTGAAGTCGAACGTGACGATGATGTTCGGCCACGTCGAGGCTCCGCGGAGCTGGGCCCGGCACCTGATCGAGGCGCGCGAGCAGCAACGGCGAAGCGGCGGGTTCACCGAGTTCGTGCCGCTTCCGTTCGTGCACATGGAGGCGCCGATTGCGCTGAAGGGACAGGCCCGGCACGGGCCCACGTTCGGCGAGGTGCTGCTCGTGCACGCGGTCGCCCGCCTCGCGCTTCATCCGTGGATCACGAACGTCCAGGCCTCGTGGGTGAAGCTGGGGCCGGATGGTGTCGCTGCGGCGTTGCAGGCGGGCGTGAACGACCTGGGCGGCACGTTGATGAACGAGTCGATCTCGCGCGCCGCCGGGGCAGAGCACGGGCAGGAGTTCGCGCCGGAGGCGATGGACGCCCTGATCCGGGCGAACGGCCGCGTGCCGAGGCAGCGGACGACGCTCTATGGCGACGCGCCCGCCGAACGGCGGCAAGCGTCGTTCGGCGCGCCCCCGCTCGCGGAGCCGCTCAACCCTCCGGTGCGCGACGCAGGCCTGAAAGCGCCGCCGCGGCTCGTGCGCCCCGGTTTTGTTCGCGCCGCCGCGTCGTAACCCCCAACCTCCCCCAAGGGCACCCCCGGTGCCCCTGCGTTCACGTTAGCGAGGATCGCGTGTCGTGTTCGTGCCGGATTGGTGCCGAGAGCGCCGCTCTATTCGGTTGCCTCGAGCGCCAGGAGATCGGCAACCGTCTCCCTGCGCCGGATCAGCCGCGCCCGACCGTCGGTCACGAGCACGGCCGCCGGTCGCGGCACGCCGTTGTAGTTCGACGCCATCGCGAGCGTGTACGCGCCGGTCACCGGCACAGCGAGCACGTCGCCGCGCCTGGGGTCGGTGAGCGCAACTCGTCGGATCAGGACGTCACCCGACTCGCAGTGCTTGCCGCCCACGCTGTACGTCGCGGTCGGCCCCTCGGCCGCCCGATTCGCGATCAGCGCCGTGTAGCGGGCGTCGTAGAGCTGGGGCCGCGGGTTGTCCGACATGCCGCCGTCCACGGCCGCCCACCGCGTGCCGTCGGCCGCCTCCTTGACCACACCGATCCGATAGAGCGTGACCCCCGCAGGGCCGACCACCGAGCGGCCGGGCTCGAGCACGAGCTTGGGCGCGGGGAGGTCGTGGGCTGCGAAGCCGCGCTCGACGCGTTCGACGAGCTCGCGTACGAAACCGTCGATCGGGGGATCGGGGTCGTCCTGCACGTGGCGGACGGCAAGCCCGCCGCCCAGGTCGACCACCTCCGGCGTCCAGCCCGTGGCTCGTTCGCACGTGGATGCGAAGCCGGCGAGCCAGGCGATGCTCGCCCAGCCCGCGCGCGCGTCGACGAGCTGCGAGCCGAGGTGCACGTGCAGGCCGACCGGCTCGAGACCGAGCTCGCGGGCGTGCGTCAACGCCGCGACCGCGGCCTCGGGCGTGAAGCCGAACTTCGACCCCGCATGCCCGGTACGGATCGACGCGTGCGTGTCAGCGTCGATCCCGGGTGTTACCCGCAGGAGCACGCGGCCCACTCCGGCCGCGGCGGCCCGCTCCAGCTCGTCGGGGGCATCGAGGACGACCAGACCGGCGCCGACTTCAGCGGCCCGCGCCAGCTCCTCGTCGCTCTTGTTGTTTCCGTGGACGACGAGGCGCTCGGCCGGCACGCCCGCGGCGATCGCGAACTCGAGCTCTCCGAGCGTCGAGACGTCGGCGCCGAGGCCTTCGTCGGCGAGCACCTCGAGCACCGCGACGTTCGGGAACGCCTTCGTTCCGTAGACGATCAGCGCGTCAGGTGCCGCGCGCCGGTAGGCGCGAGCGCGCTCCCGGAGCGTGTGCTCGTCGAGGACGAGCAGCGGCGTGTCGAACTCGGTCGCGAGCTCGGTCGCGCGGACACCGGCGAGCGCGAGCTCGCCTTCGCCGTCGATCGAGGCGGTTTCGGGGAACAGCTCCAACACGCAGGGGAGTGTGCCTTCCAGCGCTCGGCGGCGAAAACCGACACGGAGTTGGCACAGCGACGTGCGGACTTGCCGGGTAGCGTCGAGTGCGAGGGAGGCGGGAGGTCCCCACCCAGGGTGGGGGCGCGCGCGTGTACCTAATAGAGACGCGCCGTCAGGACGCCGTGTCGGAGCCCGGCCACCAGTCCTGCACCATGTCGGCGTCGCCGGGCCCGGTGTTCGGCGCGCCGATCGCGAGGATCTCGGCGCCCTCGGGTCCGCCCTCGAACCCGCGCATCGTGTCCTTATGGACGCGCACCGCGTCCCATTGCTTCAGATCGTGGACCTCGTCCTCGATGTTCATCAGCACGCTGCCGCTGAGGACGACGTAGACCTCCTCTTGATTCTTGTGCTTGTGCCCGAAGGGGATCCGGAAGTTCGGCGCGATCCGCAGGTAGCTCATGCCGGCGTTCTCCATCTCGAGCGGCACGCGCCCCATCCGCATCTCGAGGTTCGGCGAGAGGCCGAAATTCGGCGCCTGGTCGTCCACGTCGTCCTTGAGATTCACTTTGGTGAAGCCGGCCATGCCTCCTCCTTCTTCGGGGTTTCGCTGACGCTTTCGCCCGGGTACACTGCCACGAAATGCACGAGCAGCTTCTTACGTAGACCAGGGAGCAAACGCGGCCTCGCCGCCGCGGCAGTTCCCCACGGCCTCTCTCACGAGAGGCTTTTTTGTGTCTGGAGGATGGATGGAACGGTACGACCCGGAACCGATCGAAGCGAAGTGGCAGCGCGTCTGGGAGGACGAGCGGACGTTCAACACGCCCACGGATCCCGGCCCGGACGTCAAGCGCCACTACCAGCTCGAGATGCTGCCGTACCCCTCCGGCATCCTTCACATGGGCCACGTCCTGAACTACACGCTGGGCGACATCGTGACGCACTTCCGCCGGCGGAACGGCTGGAGCGTCCTGCGCCCGATGGGCTACGACTCGTTCGGGCTTCCGGCTGAGAACGCAGCCATCGCCGAGGGCGAGCACCCGCGCGAGATCGTCGAGCGAAACATCGTGTCGATTCGCGAGCAGATGAAGAAGCTCGGGTGGGCGATCGACTGGGACCGCGAGGTCTCGACGCACGACCCGGGCTTTTACCGGTGGACGCAATGGCTGTTCCTACGGTTTTTCGAGGCCGGTCTCGCCTACCGGAAAGAGGCGCCGGTCAACTGGTGCCCGAACGACCAGACGGTCCTGGCCGACTCGCAGGTGATCGACGGACGTTGTGAGCGGTGCGGGGCGGAGGTCGAGGCGAAGAGCATGGAGCAGTGGTTCTTCAAGATCACCGCTTACGCGGACGAGCTGCTCGAGTACGACCTTCCGCCGGGCGGCAGTTGGCCCGAGCGCACGAAGACGATCCAACGCAACTTCATCGGGCGTTCCGAGGGGGCCGAGATCCTCTTCCGCGTCGAGGACCTCGATCTGGACATCCCCGTCTTCACGACCCGGCCGGACACGCTCTTCGGCGCGACGTTCTTCGTCCTCGCGCCCGAGCATCCCCTCGCCCCGAGACTCGTCGAGGGCACCGAGCGGGAGGAGGAGACGCTTGCGTACGTGCGCAAGACCGCGGCTGCCGGTGCAGACGAGCGGGCGCAGGCCGATCGGGAGAAGACGGGCGTCGAGACCGGGCGCTTCGCGACGAACCCGGTCAACGACGAGCGGATTCCGGTCTGGGTCGCCGACTACGTCCTGATGGAGTACGGGACCGGCGCGATCATGGCGGTGCCGGCGCACGACGAGCGCGACCACGAGTTTGCCGAGACGTTCGGCCTGCCGGTGCGACCCGTGATCGACGACGAGCGGCTCGTCAACTCCGGCCGCTTTGACGGGCTCCCAGCCGACGAGGGCAAGCGCGCGATCGTCGAGTGGCTCGGCGAGCTGGGCCGCGGCCGCCCCGCGGTCAGCTTCCGACTGCGCGACTGGAGCTGGTCGCGACAGCGGTACTGGGGCTGTCCGATTCCAATCGTCTATTGCGAAGACTGCGGCCTCGTCGCCGTCCCGGACGACCAGCTGCCGGTCCTCCTGCCGGACATCGCTGACTACAAGCCGAAAGGGACGGCGCCGCTGGCGACGGCCACCGACTGGGTCCAGACGCCGTGCCCCCGCTGCGGGTGCGACGGCCGCCGCGAGGTGGACACGATGGACACGTTCGTCGACTCGGCGTGGTACTTCCTGCGCTACGTCGACCCCGAAGACGACACGGCGCCATTCCAGCGCGACCACGTCGACGACTGGCTGCCGGTCACGCAGTACATCGGCGGGATCGACCACGCGACCGGGCATCTCCTCTACTCGCGGTTCTTCGTCAAGGTCCTGAACGAGCTGGGAATGGTCGGATTCCGCGAGCCGTTCGGCCGCCTGTTCCATCAGGGCTGGGTGCAGATGGGCGGCTCCAAGATGTCGAAGTCAAAGGGGAACGTGACCGGTCCGGACGCGCTCCTCGAGGAGCACGGCGCGGACGCGGTCCGCCTCTACATCCTCTTCATGGGTCCCGCGGACCAGGACATGGAGTGGACCGACGCCGGCCTGGAGGGCATGTCGCGGTTCGTCCGGAGGCTCTGGCGGACGGTGCTCGAGGTGGCCGCCGGGCCGCCTGGTCAGACGACCCTGGGCGCTGTGACCCAAAGCGCAGTGCTGAGGAAAGCGCACGAGACCATCGCGCGGGTCACCGACGACATCGAGCGCCGCTTCCAGTTCAACACGCCGATCGCGGCCGT
>JALZOQ010000416.1 GCA_030913835.1 Actinomycetota bacterium
GTCCAGCCTTCGCCGTCTGGGACGCCGCTCAGGTCGCAACGGGCGCCGCGGTCGTACTGGTCGCGCGGGCGCGGCGGGCGCTCCGCGTGGGCAGATCGAGCTAGGCGCTCGGCCCGCTCACCCCGGCTCCGTCCGGAAGACGGGCGTCACGCGAAGACGAGGTAGAGCACCTCGCCGACGAGCGCCGGCTTCTCGTGCCCGCGAATCTCGACCTGCACCCCGACGCGGTAAAGGATTCCCTCCCCACGCCGCTCGGCGGAGAGCAGCTTCGCGTGCAGCCTCACCTCCGATCCCGACGGGACGGGCGCCGTGAAGCGCACGCGATCCATGCCGTAGTTGACGCCCAGCCGCGCGCCCTCGACCGACAGCACCTCGCTCATCAGCATCGGGAGCATTGACAGCGACAGGTATCCATGCGCGACCGTCCCGCCGAACGGGCCCTGCGCGGCCATCTCCGGGTCGACGTGGATCCACTGGTGGTCGCCCGTCGCCTCGGCGAACAGGTCGATGCTGCGCTGCTCGACCGTGTGCCAGTCGCTCGTCCCGAGCTCCCGCTCCTCCGTGCCCACGAGCTCGTCGATCGTCACCTGAGTCGTCATTCGGGCCTCCTCGTGATCACTGCCTGGGTCTGCGTCACCTGCGCGACGTGCCGGCCGTCCTCTCCGGTCAAGTCAGTCTGGACGACGATGAACGACCGCCCCACGTGCAGAGGACGCGTCACACCCTCGACGGTGCCGCCCCGGACGGGACGGAAGAAGCTCGTCTTCGACTCGACGGTCGCAGTCGTTGCGTCGGCGGGGAGGTTGAGGAACGCGCAGATGCCTCCGAGGTTGTCGGCGAAGCCCATCAGGGCGCCGCCGTGCAGAGCTCCGCGCGCCAGGCGAGCGTGCCGCGAACCTCGTCGGGCTCGGCCGCAGAGATCGCCATCCCGAGCACGCCCGCGAACGGGACAGCGGCCGCGAAGTCGTTCTCAGCCAACCTGCAAGGACTGGCCGCCGGCCTTGCCCATCTGCGCGACCATCCCCTCCGGCGCGACCGCGCCCGGGAAGCGCTCGCGAAGTTGCGCGAGGAACTCGTCCGCATCCCACTTGTCGTCGCGCGCGAACAGCTCGCCTGCGTCCCAGGGGCGAAGGACGTTGACCGCGCCGCCGTAGACGAAGAAGCACTGGCCCGTGACGTCCTGCGCCTCGTCGGCGCACAGCGCGACGACGATCGGCGCGATGTTGGCCGGATCCATCGTGTCGAACCCATCCGCCGGTTTCGGGATCTCGCCGAAGGTGTGCTCGGTCATGCGGGTGCGAGCGTTCGGTGCGAGGCAGTTGACCGTGACGCCGTACCGCGCCAGCTCCTGCGCGGCGATGATCGTGAAGCCCGCGATCCCCGCCTTCGCCGCGCCGTAGTTCGTCTGGCCGACGTTGCCGAACACGCCGGAGGGGCTCGAGGTGTTGATCACGCGGCCGCGCACCTCCTCGCCGGCCTTCGACTGCTCGCGCCAGTAGGCGGCGGCGTGTCGCGTGGGCGCGAAGTGCCCTTTGAGATGGACGGTCAGGACCGAGTCCCACTCCTCCTCGCTCATGTTCACGAGCATGCGGTCGCGCGTGATGCCGGCGTTGTTCACGAGGATGTCGAGCCGGCCGTAGGTGTCGAGCGCCTGCCTGATCATCCGCTCGGCGCCCGCGAAGTCAGCCACGTCGTCGCCGTTCGCGACCGCGAGCCAGCCGTGCCCCTCGATTTCCTGCACGACCTGCTGCGCCGGTGTCGCGTCGGCGCCCTCCCCGGCCAGCGTGGCGCCGAGGTCGTTGACGACGATCTTCGCCCCCGCTTCGGCGAGCGCCAGCGCGTGCTCGCGGCCGATCCCGCGCCCGGCTCCCGTGACGATCGCGACCTTCCCTTGGAGCGACGGCATCTAGCGTTCGTACCATGACGACGACGGAAGCGTCAAAGGGGATCCATGCGGAGGAGCGAGGCGAAGGCGAGCCGCTGCTGCTTCTCCAAGGCCTCGGACAGGCCATTTGGGTCTGGGATGGGCAGGTGGACGCCTTCGCGCGACGGTTCCGAACGATCCGGCACGACGCGCGCGGCACCGGGCGCTCGCCCCGCTCCCAAGAGCCGTACGGGATCCCGGAGCTCGCGCAGGATGCCGCCGACGTCCTCGCCGGCCGCGCGGCTCATCTCGTCGCGCTCTCGATGGGCGGTTACGTCGCGCTGACGCTCGCGCTGGCGCGTCCCGAGCTCGTGCGCTCGCTCGTGCTCGCCGCGACTGGTGCGGGCGGGCCCGATCGCGTGCCGCGGCCCGACCACGTGCGCGAGGCGTTCGTCGCGGCCATGGGCCTGCCGCACGAGGAGTTCTCCCGCGTCACGGCTCCATACACCCTCGCACCCGGCTGGCCCGAGGCGAATCCCGAGCGGTTCGAGGCGCTCGTCGCTGCGCGGCTGGAGCGGCCGACTCCGTACGAGGTGATCGAGGAGCACGTCCGCGCGTGCTACGCGTTCTACGAGTCCGGCTGCGAGGTGGAAAGGATCGAGGCGCCGGCGCTCGTCCTCCACGGCGACGCCGATCTGATCGTTCCCGTGGAGAACGGCCGGATGCTGGCGGCACGACTGCCGAACGCTCGCTACGTCGAGCTGCCCGGCCGCGGCCACAACCTGCCGCTCGAGGATCCCGACACGTTCAACCGACTCGTGCTGAACTTCCTCCCGTGAACGTCTACCGCACCCCCGGCGAGCGCTTCGCGAACCTCCCGGGCTATCCGTTCGAGCCGCACTACGTTGACCAGGACGGTCTGCGGATGCACTACGTCGACGAAGGCGAGGGCCGTCCCGTGCTGCTGCTGCACGGCGAGCCGACCTGGTCGTACCTGTACCGGAAGGTCATCCCGCCGTTACGCCGGGTCGGGCGGGTCGTCGCGCCCGACTACCTCGGCTTCGGCCGCTCCGACAAGCCGGTCGCGCGCGACTGGTACACGTTCGACCGGCACGTCGAGTCGATCGAGCGCCTCATTGACGAGCTCGACCTGCGCGACGCGACCGTCGTCGTCCAGGACTGGGGCGGCCCGATCGGCTGCCGTGTCGCGGTCTCGCGCCCGGATCGCGTCTCCCGCCTCGTGATCCTCAACACAGGGCTCTACTCCGGCCGACCCCCGTCCGACGAGTGGCTGCGCTTCCGGGAGTTCGTGCGACGGGTCGGCACGGAGCTCCGGCCCGGCCAGCTCGTGCGCGTCACCTGCGTGACCGAGCTTCCCGACGAGGTAGTGGCGGCCTACGACGCGCCCTACCCCACCCCGGAGTCGCTGACCGGCCCGGTGATGTTCCCGGAGCTCGTGCCGACCGAGCCCGAGCATCCGTCGGCGGCCGCCATGCTGAAGGTGCGCGAGGCGATGAGCCGCTGGGAGGGACGCGCGCTGGTCTTCTTCAGCGACTCGGACCCGATCTTCTCGCCCCGCGTCGCCGAGCGGATCGCGGAGTTGCTACCGAACGCCGAGCTCCAACCGCCCGTGGAGGGCGCCGGCCACTTCCTTCAGGAGGACAAGGGTCAGGAGGTCGGCGAGCGAATCGCCGCCTGGCTCCAGACGTCCGAGTCGGTGTAGACCTTCTCGCCCTTGAAGAGCTGCTGCTCGGGATCCCACGGGAAGAAGATGACCACGCGCCAGGCCAGGTGCTCACCGGTGGGCGGGATCCCGACCCAGGGCGCGCTGTGCGTCCCGTTCACCCGCGCCTCCTCGCACACGCCTTGCGGGCCGATCACGATGTCGGTCAGGTCGAAGTGGATGTCCGGGAAGGCGGTCAGGAGCTCCGTGTAGAAGCGCGCCGCACCCTCGTGGCCCTCCCAGCGATGGCCGGTCTGCGCCAGCTCGTAGACGCAGTCTTCGGTG
>JALZOQ010000420.1 GCA_030913835.1 Actinomycetota bacterium
ACCGCAAGGCCACGCGCTCGACCCCGGGAACGGCGCCGACGTGCTCGCTGACCTGATCCTCGAAGCTCGACCGCAGCGGGCAGCCGGCGATCGTCAGCGCGATCATCACCACGACGTCGCCGCCCGCGATCTCGACACTACGCACCATGTCCAGGTCGGTGACGGGTCGCCGGAGCTCGGGGTCGATCACGTGCTCGAGCGCGCGAAAGATCTCCTCCTGGGAAGGTTCTGTCACGCCTCGGAGGTTAGCTTTTCCAGCGCTTTCGCCGCGGGAGCGAGCGGTCGCGGATCCTCCAACACCGGCGCGAACAGGTCGCCGTGCCGCTCCACCCGCTCGAGCGCCTCGCGCATCCCGAACGAGCGCGGCCGCACGTCGTCAGTCAGCTCCTCCCAGCGGAGCGGCATCGACACCGGCGCGCCCGGCTTCGGGCGTACCGAGTACGCGGACGCGATCGTCTTGCCATGGCCGTTCTGCCGATGGTCGACGAGAACGCCCCGGCGCTTCTTCTTCAGCCACTCGGTGGTCACGAGCCCGGAATGGCTGCGCTCGAGCAGCCGCGACGCCCGCTCGGCGAAGTCGTACGTCTGCTTGAACGTCGAGCGGCGCGTGATCGGCGCGACCACGTGGATCCCGTCCGCCCCGCTCGTCTTCACGTAGCCCGGCAGGCCAAGCTCGTCCAGCAGCTCGCGGATCAGGTGCGCGACGCGGATCGCGTCCACGAAGCCGCCGTCCGGCGGATCGAGGTCGAACAGCACGAAGTCCGGCCGATCGGGCTTGTCCACGCGCGAGTACCACGCGTTCATGTCGATGCAGTTGTTCTGCACCATGAAGAGCACCGCTTCCACGGAGTTCACGAGTGCAAAGTCGACGAGCCGCGAGGCAGGCGCTTGCGCTTGCCGTTCAGAGGACGTGCGGGCTTCGCCCGTGCGTCCGCCTGCAGCGCCCCTCCGTGGCCACGTCCGAAACTGGCGCGTCGGGATCCAGTTCGGTAGGTGCTTCGGCGCTTGCTTCTGGAAGAACACCTCGCCGTCGATGCCGTGCGGGTAGCGCTTCATCGTGAACGGGCGATCGCGGAGGTGCGGGAGCAGGGACGGTGCGACCTGCTCGTAGTACTCGAAGAGGTCGCCTTTCGTGATCCCGTCGTCCGGAAACAAGACGCGGTCGGCGCTCGAGAGGCGAACCTCCCGACTCCCTTTCCTCACGACGCGAGGCGCTGCTTCATCCACAGGGCGTTCCTGACCGCGAACACTTCCCAATCATTGTTGAAGTAGGCGAACACCTCGACCTGGTGCCGCCATTCCTCGAAGCGGCGGGCCCACTCCTCGAGCTCCGACTCGGAGTAGTTTCCGCGCCGGCCGCGCGACCCGTAATGGAAGCGGACACGCGGGCCGGCTTGCCCTCGTAGAACTCGTCCTTCCAAGAGGCGTAGTTCCAGCCGCTGCAGCCGATCCTTATGCGGTGGGGTGAATTCACGCGGGTCGACCGGTCTCTTTCAGGCGGACGCGCGGGCGAAGCCCGTACGTCCTGAGGTCGGCACCGCAAGCGGTGCCTTAGGCGGTGCCGAGCGCGTCCGCCAGTTTCCGGCACGTCTCCGGAGTTCCCGCTGCGACGAGGCGTGAACGCCCTTCGAGGTCGAGCGGCGCGGCTTCGAACGGCGGATCCTCGAACAGGTCGACCGCGAGCCCGCACTCGCGGACGAGCAGCTGCGCCGCAGCGATGTCGACCGAGCGCGCAGCCTTCAGCGAGCAGACGGCGTCGACGCGCCCCGCGGCCAGGTGGCACAAACTCAGCGCGAGGGAGCCCATGATCCGCAGGCGGTAGGCCAGTCCGACCATCGCCGCCGCCTGCTCGGCGACCAGCGACGTGAGCGTGGCCTCGAAGGAGAGGATCTCGATCTCGTCCCGCGGCCGGTCGGCGCCGAGGGGCGCTCCGTTCAGGAACGCCCCCTCGCCGCGCCGCGCCGTCCACTCCTCGCGCGTCCCGAAGTCGTAGACGTAGCCGAAGTGGACATCGCGCATCGCCGGCCCGTCCGCGACCGCGATCGAGAGAGAGAAGAACGGGATTCCGCGCTTCGCGTTGAGCGAGCCGTCGATCGGGTCGACGACGACGCGTGTCGCACCGTCGCCGACGATCCCCATCTCCTCCGACACGATCGTCAGGTCCTCGATCCCCTCGAACCGCGCCAGGATCGCCTGCTCAGCAGCCGCGTCGATCGCCGTCGTGTCGTCGCCGCCCTCGCCTTGGCGGAGCACGTCCTGGCGCGCGCTCGGCGCCATCTCGCCGAGGATCGCCTCCACGTCCGCCGCGGCGGCGCGGCAGAGCACGAGCCAGTCAGTCAAGCGGATACAGCAAGAGGCCCGAGGTGAGCTTCGGGAAGAAGTACGTCGACTTCTGCGGCAGCACCTCGCCGCGGCGCGCGTAGGCAAAGACGTCCTCGATGCGCGTCGGCCGCAGGAGGAAGGCCCCCTCGGCCTCGCCGCGGTCCACCGCTGCGACCGCCTCGGCGCGCTGCGGCGTGTAGGTGACGCCCTGCGCGCCGGCCCGGTCGACGATCTCGACATCGAGGCCGTCGCCGCGCACGAGCTCGTACTCACCGCCGCGGTAGAGCACGACGCCGGGGAGCTCGTCGCCGGGCTGCTCGATCCGCTCGCCGCGGACGCCGTTCACGCGCTCGGCCACGCGGTGCGTCGGGAAGATCGTCAGCCCTTCCTCACGCGTCGAGACGAGGACGACCATCATCCACGCGCTCGCCTCCGTGCCGTCCTCCTCGTGGAATGCGAGGGCGGTCTCGTAGCGGTGATGACCGTCGGCGATCAGGAGCTGCAGGTCGGCGAAGCCGGCGGGATCGGCCTCGACGCGCCAGAGCCGGTCGCCGCCGACGGACAGGTCGGGCTCGCGCTCTGGCAGCTCGACCCGCGGTCCGTCGTGGAGCAGGAAGATCGGCTCGAGCTGCGTCCGGGTCGCCCGCAAAACGCGGAGCCGGCCCTCCTTCGGGCCTGCGTGCGTGCGCTCGTGCGGGAGGACGACGCCTTTCTCGTACGGCTCGACCCGGAGCGCGGCGACGAGGCCGTTCCGCGTGCGCTCGACGCCGTCCGGGCCGACGTAGGTCTGTGAGAGCGCCCAGAAGCTCGGCTCGTCATCGCGTCGGAGAGCTCCCTGCTCCCGCCAGCCGGCGAGGTCGCTGGCCGCCTGCTCCTCCGAGTCGGGCAACGTGAGATGGACGATGTTGTGCGGATCCCGCGCGAGGTACAGCCCACGCTCCTCCTCGGAGATCACGTCGTAGGGTGGCGCGACGAGCGCTTCGAGCGGGCCCGCCATCGCCTCGTCGTAGCGCAGCGCGCGGAAAGGACGGACGTCCGCCATCTGCAGCCGAGCCTAGCAGCCGTCGCAGGACCTAGAATCGGCCCGTGTCAGCGATCTCCGGGCTTGCGGAAGGGCGTACCGTCGAGGGCGTCTACGCCGTCTCGCGCAAGCGGCGGCTCCAGACGCGTGGCGGCTCCCCCTACCTTGCGCTCGAGCTCGTGGACACGAGTGGCCGCATCGACGCGCGCGTGTGGCAGGACGTCGACCTGCTCGACGCGCGCTTCGCCGAGGGCGACGCCGTGCGCGTGCTCGCGCGCGTGGAGAAGTTCCATGACCGGCTTCAGCTCGAAGTCCGCTCGCTCGAGGCCGCGCCCGACGCCGATCCGTCGACCCTCTCACCCGCGATGCGGCGCGACGCCGACGAGCTCGACGGCTTTCTCGAATTCCTAGCTGGAGAGATCTCCCACACCGGCCTGCGAGCAGTGGTCGTGCGCTTCGTCGACGACCCGGCCGTGCGCGCCCGCTTGCGCGAACTGCCGGCGACTCCGGAGGGTCACCACGGTTACGCGGGCGGGCTGCTGGAGCACACCGTCGGCGTCGCGACCCTCGCCCGCGAGACGGCGCAGCTGCATCCGCGACTCAGAATCGACCTCCTCGTCGCCGCCGCGCTGCTCCACGACGTCGGTCGTACGGTCGAGCTGGGACGCGGCCCGGCGTTCCGTCCCACCGAGGAGGGCAGGCTGCTTGGACACGTTCATCTCGGGCTACGGTTGATCGAGAGCCGAGCGGATGACCTTGAGCCCGACGCTCTCGCCGAGCTCCTCCATGCGGTCGCGTGCCATCACGACCTCCGCGCTGCCCGCACGGCCGAGGCGGCCGTGCTCTTCCACGCGAATCAGCTCGACGCGGTCGCCGCGACGCGGCCCGTGCCCGACAGCTGAGTCGACGGCGCGCCGAGGGCTGCGCGCAGGTCGGCAACGGCCTCCGGGATGAGGCGGTAATAGGCCCAGGTTCCGCGTCGGGAAGCCTCGACGAGCCCGGCCTCGCGGAGCAGCCGCAGGTGGTGCGAGATCGTCGGCTGCGAGAGCTCGAAGGCACCGGTGAGGTCGCAGACGCAGCACTCCTCGGTGGCGGCGAGCCGGTTCACAATCGCCACCCGCGTCGGATCAGCGAGCGCCTTGAACCGCGCCGCGAGCTCTTTCCGCGACGAGTCGGACAGCGGGGCCACGTCGGGACCGCAGCACAAGACCGGGAGAACGGGAAGCGCTTTCATTGACGTTCATGGGGATTGTATACTTGACACAGGGGGAGCATCTAACTAGACTCCTTATCAGTGGCCTTCTTCGTAGCTTCCTTGGCGGTTTTGCGAGCCTCTTTCCTCACTGGAATGGGGAACAGTTTTTTCAGCACGTCCTTGTCGGTTAGCTGGGATGCTGGCTTCCTTGGTCTACCCATAGGTGGTGACTCCCGGTGACGCGCCCGTACAAGCCCGATGTAGTTCAGGAGTACGACCTCGTTTCGTTGATCGAGGAGTTCGGCTCCGAGGACAAGTGCCACGCCTACCTAGAGGACTTGCGCTGGCCCGATGGTGTCGAGTGTCCGCGTTGCGAGTCCAAGAAAATCTCGAGGATCGCGAAGCGCCGGCAGTTCGATTGCGACTCATGCCGCTACCAGTTCTCGGTGCGCGTCGGGACGCTTTTCCATGACTCCAAGCTGCCGCTCTGGAAGTGGTTCCTGGCGGTCTACTTGATGATCGAGTCTAAGAAGGGGATCAGCGCCAATCAGATGAAGCGGACGCTCGGCGTTAGCTACAAGACGGCCTGGTATCTCTGCCACCGGATCCGCTCCGCGATGGTGGACGAGAGCGGCGACATGCTCCATGGCATCGTGGAAGCCGACGAGACTTTCATCGGCGGCAAGGCTCGCGGGTTCAGCGACCGCCGCCAGGCCGCGCTGCACCGCAGGGACAACAAGACGGTGGTTCTCGGCGCTGTCGAGCGCGGCGGCAAGGTTCGGCTTCGGGTCGCGCCGGACGCAACGCGCGAGAGCGTCCACGGCTTCTTGAAGGACGTTGTGGCCGACGATGCCGAGGCGATCTACACGGACTCGCATCGTTCCTATCGCGGCATCGGTGACGAGGACACGACGCATGAGTACGTCGACCACTCGCGCGACGAATGGGTGCGCGGCCAGATCCATACGAACACGGTTGAGAGCGTTTGGAGCCTCTTTGACCGCTCCGTGATCGGCGCGTACCACAAGCTCTCCGTCAAACACCTGCCCGCGTATCTGGACGAAGCGGCGTTCCGCTGGAACAACAAGGACAACCCGTTCATGGTGCGCGACACGATCCTGCGGCTGGTTGAGGGCGACACGCTGCCCTACCGAGAGCTCGTCGCCTCCAAGTAGGCGAACGGCCCCGATTGCCGGGGCCGTTCCAGACAGAGCGCGTGGCCGGACGGCCCCGTAGCTCATCCCTGTGGTCTCAGGCTTGCGATTGTAGGTCCTTCGGGCGGACGATGCGTCACCCAGACGGGTCATAGGACCTTCTGATTCCCGGTATTTCCAGGTCCTTTCGGCGCGGTCAGTCCGTCCGATACCGGCTCCTACACTGGATCCGGCCCCGTAGCTCAGTGGATAGAGCGCCCTGCTGGTCTCAGGGGACGGTCGCAGGTTCGATTCCTGCCGGGGCCACCCATCTCCGCTAGGCCGACTAGGCACTAGCTAGGACCTCGCACTTCGATGTCCTTGCATTTGTCGAGCGAGATGCGATGCGCCCCGAGGCTCTGGAAAATCTGCCCGGAGACGGAGATATTGTCGCCGTGGTTCAGAGCCAGGAGAACCGGGTTGGAGTTGTACTCTGCATCGAAGAAAAGGGCGATGGTGAAGTCGTTCGGCTGCTTAATTACAACCATCGGACCGACAGATCCACCTTCGACGGATGCGACACGCCCGGAGACGCGCACCTCCTTCCCAACATGAGGCATGAACACACTGCGCCGTTGTATCTCCGTGCTACGACCCTCAAAAAGCTGGCTGAGCGAAGCTGGTGACATGTCAGCTAACTCCGGCGGGGCTTCATCGAAGATCGGCTCCCGTGACTCGGATTGCTCGGCTTGGGCGGGCGTCGCCGAATGCGAGGGCACCCGTTCGGTTTTGGAGACCCCCGGCAAGCTGAGTTCCACCGACCCTCGGCTGTGCATGTTCAAGAGAACTACGAAAATCGCAAAGAGGTTCACGACTCCGAAAGCCAAGAGCAACTCCTGCCACGTCTCTCCACGGACTTGGCGCATAGACCTCTGCAAATGCACCGCCGAGGCGACCGTAGACGGCGCGCCAAGGACCGTGCTGCCAACGGAAATGACCCCCCATATTAGAAGCGCCACTTTTTTCCATCGGGCCACGATCGCGAGGCTACCAGCCTTGCGTCATGTATACAATCCCGACGTTCATCAATGTATCACGTAGGCTCGCTGCATCGACGTCTATCGATGAAAGGAGGAGCGATGCCGAGCTGTTGCGACGAAGGCTGCGGGTGCGGCTGCGGCTGCTGCTAGAACCGTGGCTGCGGAGGTCCCGGGCCTCCGCGGCCCCCTAGCGCCTGCGCCAGAACAGGAACCCGAGCGGTACGAACGCCGCCAACGCTGCGTACGGCGCCAGCTCGCGGGACTGCAGATCGCGGCCCTCGGGGCCGGTCGGGCCCTCGCCAAGCGCCGCTCGCGCCGACCGCGTGATCTCGTCCAGCCGCGTCTCGTCGAAGACGGGAGCGCCGCGCTCGGCGGCGCGGGCGGAGAGCTCGCGTCCCGACGTCGGGTCTGGGCGGTAGTCCGCATCCCCGCGCCGCGGGCTGCCCAGGATGCGCTCCTCCGGCCCCCATACACGGACGAACAAGACGGTGACGTTGCCCGCCTGGAGCGAGTCGCGCAGGGCGATCGCGTCCACGGGCCGACTCTCGGCGTCGGTGAACACGATCGCGAGCCGGCGGTCGGCCGACGGCGCGAAGAAGTTCCGCTCGGCGAGCGCGGCCAGCGCGCGAAGCGAGGTTGCCCGTCCGCGGCCGAATCGGTCGGGCGGCGGCCGCTCGATGCCGAGCGAGCGCGTGACCGTCGCCGAGAACGCCTGGTCGCTGATCGACGGGAAGAGGTGTGGAAGAACGCGGTCGGTCAGCGACGCCACCCCCGCGGGCACGTCCGGGAAACGCCCACGCAGCGCGAGCGCGGACCGGCGCGCGCGGTCGAAGCGGGTTGCCTCGCCGGCGCTCGGGCGCGCGAGCATGGAGCGAGAGATGTCGAAGACGAAGACCACCTCCGCATCGGTGCGACCGGCCACCGGACTCACAGTTGCGACCACCGGCTGAGCCGCCGCGAGCGCCAGCAGCCCGGCGGCGAGCGCGATCGCGACGACCGGTGGCACGAGCGCGAAGCGGCGCGGCTCGAGCCCGAGCACGTCGCATAGCGCCCGCGAGCGCCGCTCGGCACGGACGAGCGCGTACAGCGCCCCGACAGCGAGCAAGCCCACGAGGGCCGCTAAGGGACTGATGAACGTGAGCGTCATCTAAAAGCCGGTCTGATTGGAGGACGCACCGGCGCCACTCCCCTGCGACTGGCCTCTAGGAGCCGGCCTGCGGGCCCGGCCCTGAGCCTCTTCCTCGGTCGACTGCAGCTGCCGCAGCGCGAGCTCGAGGTCGAACTTCGCGATCTCGTTGCCCGGGTCGAGGAGGATCGCCTCCCGGAACTGCCCGAGGCTCTCACGCAGCCTGGCGCCTGCGTGGGCGGGGTCGCCGCGCGCCTCCTCGAACGTGAGGATGCCGCGAAGCGTGGCCGCGCGTGACCGCCGCTCGGCGTCGGAGTCGGTTCGCACGACGCGCGCCAGCTGGACGCTGGCCTGGGCCCGAACCGCGAGCTGCTGCTGGTTGCGAGGCGTCTCGGTGGGGCGCCCGAGCCGGAAGCGCTGGAGCGCGCGACGAAACGCGATGTCGTCCTCCAGACCCAGCGCGCCCTCGGATAGGCCCGACGGCAAGGTCGTGTCGATCGTCCAGAGGCCAGGCTGCGCGATCGCGACCCGGGAGCGGACGTCCGCGCGCTCCAGCTCGCCACGCCAGCGGAGCACGTCGAGCGCGAGCACGGCGAGGAACGCCGCCGCGGCCACAGCCAGGGAGATCCCGGCGGCAAGCAGGAGACGCCGGCTCGTCACGACGCCCTCCAACCCAGGCGGCCGAACGTCCGCTCGTTGACCGCCAGCAGGAGCAGCAGCGCGGCGACTAGCACGACGAGCACCACGGGGAACGAGCCAACCAGCGCTCGCCTCTCCGCCAGAGCGCTGTTGGCGAGCAGCTCACCGTTGGGGACGAAGGCGCCGTTTCCGACGACCCGCTCGAAGAACTCGCTGTCCTCCCGGCTCGGCCTGAGCGGCACCACCCGAAGCCGAATGCCCTGGCGCTCGTAGCGGATGAGCTCCTCGGTGAGCGCCGACGTGTCGAAGGGCGAGTCGTCGAGATCGCTGACGAGGACGACAGTGCCTTGCGCCACGTGCTCGCGTTCCAGCATTCGGCGCGCCACACCGAGGCCTCGCGAGATCCGCGTCCCGCCTCTGAAGCTGTCCGACCAGGGGCTGCGCCGGAAGCCGGCGAAGTCGCGCGAGCGGCCGGCCCCGCGGAACCCGCCGCGGTCGCCCGGCAGCTCGAAGAAGCGAAGTAGCGGGTCCAGAGCGTCTCCGCGAGTACCAAGCGGAAGCGCCTCGTACGCGGCGTCGGAGTACGGGACGAACCCCATCGGCTGGGCCGTTCTGACGAGGGCGTGCACGACGCGAGCGATGCGCGGGTACCGAGACGGGTCGATGCTGGTCGAGAAGTCGAGTACGAGCACCCCACTACCGCCGCCGGCGAAGTAGCTGCTCGGCTGGGGCTCGAGGCCTCGCGCCGCCACGACGCATGCGGCGAGGAGAAGCGTCGCGATGCCTGCGACGGCGAGCCGGTACAGCGCCGTCCGGCGCGCAGCCCACTCAAATGCCGGCGCATCGGCGAGCGGAATCGCGGGTGCTCTCCGCACGAGCTCACGGAGCCCGACCATCAGAGCGCCTCTCGAACATCGGCGGAGAGGCCATCGACGGCCTCGCCGGACGGGGCGCGCGGCGACCAGGCGAGCTCGCGGGCACGGCCGGCGAGAGCGGGCAAGCCGGCAAGGGCGAGTTCGCGCGCGAGCCGCTCGAGGGCGCGCCGGCGGTCCGGAGGGC
>JALZOQ010000438.1 GCA_030913835.1 Actinomycetota bacterium
CGGTGCAGCGCGCCGTGGCCAACCATGCGCGCACGATCCGCGTGCCCGTGCACGTGGTCGAGCGCCAGCAGAAGCTCTCGCGCGCCGCGCGCCGGCTCGAAGTCGAGCTCGGCCGCGAGGCGACGAAGGAAGAGCTCGCCGAGGCGACCGGGCTGCCGATCCAGCACGTCGACGAGGCGCTCGGTGCCGCCCAGGCGTCGGTCTCGCTGAACCAGACGGTCGGCGCGGACGACGAGGGCGAGCTCGGAGATCTCTTTGCAGACCGCGAGGCGGCCGACCCGTTCGACGAGGCGGAGGAGTCGCTTCGCCGGCAGGGCGTCCGCCGCGCACTCGATGCGCTCCCCGAGCGGGAGCGGCGGATCCTGGAGCTGCGCTTCGGCTTCGAGGGCGAGCCGTGGACGCTCGAGGCGATCGGGCACGAGCTGGACCTCACGCGCGAGCGCGTGCGCCAGCTCGAGGGCCAGGCTCTCGCCCGGCTCGGCGCGCTTCGCGACCTGATCAGCTTGGCCGCGTAGCGAAACCGTTCTACGATGTGCGCGAAGGCGACCTGCGGGTCGCCTTCGTCTTTGGGTGTCGGCGGCCCGGATCTCGGCTACTCTCGCCCTACCGAAGGCGGCCTCCGGGCCGTCTTCGTTCGTTTCGCGAGCAACTTGCGAGCCTCCAGGGCGTCGTAATACTTGTAAGCATCTTTTGAAGGCAGTGAAAGGAGTGGGATGAGGGGGAACGTTTCAAGGTTGGGCGTCCTGCTGGCGTTTACGACGCTGGCACTCGCCCTAGCAGGCACCGCAACGAGCGGGCTGTTCAGTCCGTTTACGCGCGGCGCGAACGAGACGCTGATCTACGCGGGTGCATCGGATCCGACGTATCTGGATCCGACGCTCGTGTCGGACGGCGAGTCGTTCCGCGTCACGGCACAGATCTTCGAGAGCCTCGTCTCTCTGAAGCCGGGATCCACCGTGATCCGCCCGGGTCTGGCCACGAAGTACTCGTCGAAGAACGGCAAGGACTGGACCTTTACGCTCCGCAAGGGCGTCAAGTTCCATGACGGGACGCAGTTCAACGCAGCCGCGGTCTGTTACAACTTCAACCGCCAGTACAACTTCAGCGGCCCGTTCCAGGATGCGTCCGCGACCTACTACTGGCAGACGGTCTTCCTCGGGTTCAAGCGCAACGCGAGCAGCTCGTTGTCGCCGAGCCTCTACAAGAGCTGCACGACGCGTGGCAAGTACACGGCGATCATCCACCTGACGAAGCGGTCGTCGTCGTTCCTGCCCGCGCTCGTGATCTCGTCGTTCGCGATCCAAAGCCCGACGGCGATCAAGAAGTACAAGGGCAATGCCGGTGAGCTCCGGAGCGGCGTGTTCAAGCCGACCGGGACCTACGCGTTCAGCCACCCGACCGGCACCGGTCCGTTCCGCTTCGAGTCGTGGCGCATCGGCGAGTCCGTCTCGCTCAGGCGCTTCGGCGGCTACTGGGGCAAGAAGCCCTCGCTGGCGCGGATCATCATCAGGCCGATCGCGAACAACACGGCGCGGCTGCAGGCGCTCCAGACCGGTGAGATCTTCGCCGCCGATCTGATCCAGCCGCAGGACGTGCCGACGATCCGCAACAACAGGAACCTGAAGCTGGTCAACCGGCCGTCGTTCAACGTCGCGTACGTGGGCTTCCATCAGGGCCCCGGCTCGCCGATGAACGAGCTGAAGGTTCGACAGGCTGCTGCGTACGGGCTCGACCGCGCAGGTGTGGTCGGATCCTTCTACGCCGGTCGTGGACAGGTCGCGACCCAGTTCCAGCCGCCGACGCTGTTCGGCTGGACGAACAAGGTCACGAAGTACCCCTTCAATCCGACCAGGTCACGCGAGCTGCTCAATTCGTCGAGCTGCAAGGTGCCGTGCAAGGTCGACTTCTGGTATCCGACCGGCGTCTCGCGGCCGTACATGCCAGATCCGAAGCGGAACTTCGAGGCGTTTGCAGCAAGCCTCGAGCGTGCCGGCTTCAACGTCGTGCCCCACAGCGCACCGTGGCGCCCCGACTACGTCGCGAAGGTCAACGAAGGTTCGGCCGGCGACATCAACATGATCGGCTGGACCGGTGACTTCGGCGATCCCGACAATTTCCTCGGGACGTTCTTCAAGACGTACAAGCCGTCGTTCGGCTTCCGTAATGCCGCGATCTTCAGCATCCTGCAGAAGGCCGCAGCAGAGCCGAGCTTCGCCAAGCGGGTCAAGCTCTACCAGCAGGCGAACGTCATGATCATGAACGCTCTGCCGGCAGTGCCGTACGCGCACTCCACGCCGGCGCTCGGGTTCCAAAGGCGGGTCAACGGCTATGTCGCCAGCCCCGTCGGAACCGACCCCTTCGCCCCGATCACCATCGGGGGCCAGTAGGGAACTGGCTGCTAGCCCGGCGGACGTGCCTTTCGCGGCCGTCCGCCGGGCTGCGGCCGTACCGCGAGCCTGAAATGCTGCGCGCCTGATGCTCCGGTATCTCGTTCGCCGCCTGCTCCTGCTCGTCCCGATTCTGCTCGGCGTCTCCGTCCTGATCTTCTTCTGGATCAGGGCCCTGCCCGGCGGACCCGCCGAGGCGCTGCTCGGCGAGCGCTCTACTCCGGCGCTCATCGCGGCTTACCGCCACCAGTACGGGCTCGACAAGCCGTTGCCGGTCCAGTACTGGAGCTACTTCAAGACAACCGTGATCGAGCGCGACCTCGGCGTCAGCGCCGTCACGCACCGGAACGTCACGACCGAGATCCGGAGCCGTTTTCCCGCCACGGTCGAGCTGGCGCTGGCGGCGATGCTGTTCGCGACGCTCTTAGGAATCCCACTCGGATTCTTTGCGGCCAAACGCTACGGCGGGTTCTTCGACCATGCGTCGCTGTTCTTCTCGCTGATCGGGATCTCGATCCCGATCTTCTTCCTCGCGATCATCCTCAAGTACATCTTCGCGGTGCGACTCGCGTGGTTACCCAGCGTGGGGCGGATCGACCTCATCCGCGGCTTCGACGTGAAGCACCCGACGGGCTTCTACGTCCTCGACGCCATCGTGACGAGGGATTGGGCGACGCTCGTCGACGTGCTGAAGCACCTGATCCTGCCGGCGGTCGCGCTCGGCTCGATCCCGCTCGCGATCGTCGCGCGCATCACGCGCGCGGCCGTCCTCGACGTTCAGAACGAGGACTACGTGCGGACGGCGCGCGCGAAGGGGCTGGCCCCGTCGATCGTCGACCGGCGCCACGTGCTGCGGAACGCGCTGCTGCCGGTGACGACGATCATCGGCCTGCAGGTCGGCCTGCTGCTGTCGGGCGCGGTGCTGACCGAGACGGTGTTCGCCTTCCCGGGCATGGGCTCGTGGCTCGCGGAGGCGATCTTCACGCGCGACTACCCCGTGCTGCAGGGCGGGATCCTCTTCCTCGCCGTCGTGTTCGTCCTTGTGAACCTGGTCGTGGACATCTCGTACGCGATCATCAACCCGCGGATCCGCTATTCATGAGCGTTGCCGAGCTCGAGTCGCGCGAGATCCAGCTCGAGGCGCCGAGCGGGCTCTGGCG
>JALZOQ010000473.1 GCA_030913835.1 Actinomycetota bacterium
AGCACGAGCCGCTGGACACCGGGGTGCGCCAGCGCGAGCGCGTGATGCTCGGGCTCCGCTTGGACGAGCCGCTCGCGGTCGCCGGCCTCGACGAGGCGATCGACGGCAGCGCGCTGGAGCGGCTCGAGCGGCTCGGGCTCGCCCGGACCGGCGAGGCTCCCGGCGGACCCACGGTGGCGCTGACGCGTCGGGGTCGCTTCCTGGGCGGCGGGGTCACCGCAGAACTGCTCGCCTGAGCTTGCCTAGCGGCTAAAATGCCCGCAAAATGGCGGGCTCAGCAACACGCGTCGAACTCACCCAGCGACAGCGCGACATCCTGCGTCGCGTCGTCGAGGAACACGTCAAGACCGGCCAGCCGGTCGGCTCCAAGAATCTCGTCGAGCGCTCTGGACTCAGCGTCTCGCCGTCGACTGTCCGCGCCGAGCTCGGCGAGCTCGAGGCGCTCGGACTGCTCACGCATCCCCACACCTCCGCGGGGCGAGTCCCGACCGAGCAGGGCTACCGGTTCTACGTCGACACGCTGCTCCAGGCGAGCGACGGGCGTCCCTCGCCCCTCACGCTCGACCTTACGACGGTGCGCACCGAGGTCGAGGCAGCGCTCCAGGCGACCACCGAGATGCTCTCGCAGGTCACCCACCTGCTCGCACTCGTCTCTGCCCCGCCGCTCGAGACGACGACGATCCGGCACGTTGAGGTGCTGCCGCTGCAACCCCACCTCGTCATGGTCGTCGTGATCACGTCGACCGGCGGCGTGACGAAGCGCATGATCAGCTTCGACGAGCCCGTCGACGTGGGACTCGTTTCCTGGGCGGCCGAGTACCTCAACGAGCGCGTGGCCGGACACCGCCTCGGCGCAAGCGTCGTTCGCCAGCGGCTCGAGGATCCCGCGCTCTCGCTTTCCGAGCGGACATTCATGAGCGCTTTGCGGCCCGTCTTCACCGACGCCGTCGCCTCAGAGCAGCAGCAGCTGTTCGTCGGAGGCGCCGCCGGCCTCCTGGCCGACTTTCCCGCCGACGAGCTCGCGGCGCGGCACAGCCTGCTGGAGGCGCTCGAGAAGCGCGCCGCGCTCCTGCAGATCCTGCGCGCCGCGCTGGATCCGCGCCGCACCTTCGTGCGAGTCGGCGAAGAGCTCGAGAACCCCGCATTCCGCGACGTCGCGCTCGTCGGCGCCTCGTACGGGCTTGCCACTCGCAGCCTCGGCACCGTCAGCCTGCTCGGTCCGGTGCGGATGGATTACGACATGGCGATCCGCTCCGTCCGCGCCGCCGCGCTCGAGCTCTCGCGCTTCGTCGAGGAGGTCTACGCGGAGAACTAGAGCCCTGGCCCGCCGGCGACCGCGTCGCGGCAGCGCAGGCAATCCGCGTCGCCGCAGTGAGTGATCCCCGGGTCGGCTCGAATTGCCTCGACCGCGGCGGCGAGTGATTGGCGCGCCGGGTAGGCGACCCAGACGCTCCGGCCGACCAAAGTCTCCCGTGCGAGCGGCGCCAGGATCGACTCGAAATTGAGGAAGCCTTGCGAGCAGCTTCCGACCTCGACCTCCATCGGCTGCCCGTCCGGCCCGTTCGCCCAGCGCCGGAAGAGGCGCCGGCCCGCCTTCTCCTCGGCCAGATGCAGGAGGGTGAGCGAACGGAGATCGACGGCCATCAGGAGGGCCCATCCGTCTTTGGCGGCCAGGATCCTGAGCGGCGCGTAGACGTCGAGCGGCCGCTGCTCGCGCGCCCGATCGGCAAGCGGGCCTAGAGCCGCGAACGAGCAGAGGGGATTGGAGCCGCGGATGCGCTCTGGCCGTGCCAGCACCTCCGCCGGAATCACGCCCATCGTCGCGTTGACGTCGTTCGTCTCGGGCGTGAAGACGCGATGTGCGCCTCCAGTCGTGTTGAACGACTCGTAGTCGACGCCGTTCCGTTCCAGCCGCATCGCCTCGGGCGGCTCGACCAGATAGGCCGGGGACGTGAACGTGGGCACGACGACCGTGCAGCCTTCGGCAAGCAGCGAGTCGACGACGGTCGCCGCGCCGCCCTCGACCGGGCCGAAGGAGCTGAGCGAGGAATGAACCTCCAGGGGCAGCCCCGAGAGGCCGAGCTCGCGAACTCCCGCGCGGATCGCTTCGCCCTTCACCGCCGCGCCCATCGGGGCTGGATCGTACGCCGAGGTCGCTACATTGGGACGGATGTCGACGACCCAGCGCGACTACTACGAGATCCTCGGAATCGGGCGAGGCGCGAACGACGCAGAGATCAAGAAGGCGTTCCGGGGCCTCGCGCGCGACGTGCACCCCGACGTGTCCGACGCACCGGACGCGGAAACGCGCTTCCGCGAGGCCGCGGAGGCCTACGAGGTGCTCTCGAAGACCGAGACGCGCGAGCTGTACGACCGCTACGGCCACGCGGGCCTGCGCAGCGGGGGGTTCCAGCCCGGACATTTCGACTTCGGCACGCTCTCCGACCTGTTCTCCGCGTTCTTCGGCGACGACCTCTTCGGCGCCGCCGGGCGGGCCCGGGGCTCGGACGTGATCGCGAGCGTCGAGATCGACCTCCTCGAAGCCGCGACCGGGGTGAGCAGGGCGGTGGCGTTCGAGATCGCCGTCTCGTGCGGCCAGTGCTCCGGAAGCGGCGCCGAGCCCGGCTCCGCTGCGTCGTCCTGCCCGACCTGCGGTGGCGCGGGCCGGGTTCAGCAGGTCTCCCGCAGCGTCTTTGGCGAGTTCGTGCGCGCCCAGGGGTGCCCGACGTGTCGCGGCAGCGGGCGGATCATCGAGGAGCCGTGCCGCGAGTGCGGCGGTTCGGGCCGCGTCGTCGAGGAGCGGTCGCTCGAGGTCGCGATCCCTCCGGGCATCCACGACGGACAGCGGATTCGCCTCACCGGCGAGGGCCACGCCGGTGCGTCGGGAGGCAGGAGCGGCGACGCCTACGTCCAGGTTCGCGTGCGCCCCGACGAGCGCTTCGTGCGCGAGGGCAATGACGTTTTCTCGACGGTCGACCTGACGATCACGCAGGCCGCGCTCGGCGTGCGTGTGAGCGTGCCGACGCTCGACGGCGAGCTGGAGCTCGAGTTTCAGCCCGGCACACAGCCGGGTGAGATTCGCGTGCTCGCGGGCCGCGGCATGCCGGTCCTCCAGGGCTTCGGCCGCGGCGACCAGCGGGTGCTGGTGAACGTGACGGTGCCGCGGCAACTCGACGAGGAGCAGCGCGGCCTGCTCGAGGAGTTCGAGCGCCGCGCGACCGACGCCACCTACCGCGCCGACGAGAGCTTCTTCGACAAGCTGAAGAGCGCGTTCCGCTGACCGGGCTCCGTCGCGTTTCGGTGACGGTGCCGACCGCCAGAGCGGAGGAGGCGCGGGCGACGATGATCGAGCTGTTTCCGCACGGCTTCGAGGAGCACGACGACACGCACGGAGTCGAGCTCGCGGCGTACACGGACGCTGCCGGTGAGGAGCAGCTGTGGCACGCGTTCGGCTCGGTCCACGCGCGCGACGTCGAGGACGGCTGGGAGGACCGCTGGCGCCGCTTCCACAAGCCGACGCGTATTGGCCGGCTCTGGGTCGGTCCGCCGTGGGAAGAGCCCGACGCCGACGCGATCGCCGTCGTCGTCGACCCCGGCCGCGCGTTCGGCACCGGCACGCATCCGACGACGCGCCTCTGCCTCGAGCTCCTCGACGGCCTCGAGCCGTCCAGCCTCCTGGACGTCGGCTGCGGCTCCGGTGTGCTGTCGATCGCCGCCGCCAAGCTGGGCTTCGAGCCCGTGACGGCGGTCGACGTGGAGCCGCAGGCGATCGAGGCGACGGAGCGAAACGCCGCCGCGAACGGCGTGGAGATCTCTGCGGTCCTGGCCGATGCACTGGGCGGGGAGCTCCCGGACGCGGAGGTCACGGTCGCGAACATCACGCTCGAGGCCGTCGGGACGCTTGGGCCGCTCCTCCGCTCCGCCCGCGCGATCACCTCGGGTTACCTCGCCTCGGACGCGCCGACCCTTGTCGGCTACCAGCTGCGAGACCGCCGTGAGCGCGAGGGGTGGGCGGCCGATCTTCACGTCCGCCAGGGCGCGCCGTTGTCCTAGCGAGTAGCCCTCGCGGCAGCGCGGGACGGTCGTCTGCCTCGGCTCAAGGCGCGCACGGGCGCATGGCGGGCGCGGCCACATACAGCGCGCTTTCTCCGCGCCGCATTCGTCACGCATTCGACACAGACACGCGCGCCAGCGTGCGGTAGCCTCGAATCAGGGGTCGTCGGGGATCCCTTGGGGGCACGTGTGGGCGCGTCGGGCGACGAGTAGAGTCCGCCCCGATGGCGACCTTCTCGACGCGGTTTCTCGGCTGCAAGGTGTCGCACAGCGACGTCCAGGAGCTACGCGAACGGCTGCTCGCCGACGGGCACGAGGAGCGCGGGGGCCCCGCCGACTTCGCGGTGATCAACACGTGTTGCGTTACGAACGAGGCGGTCCGCAAATCGCGCCAGGCTGCCCATCGCGCCGCGCGCACGCACGCCCGGGTCTACCTGACCGGCTGCGCGGCCAACCTGGCCGCCGACTCGTTCGCCGGAGTCCCCGACAACGTCGTCGTCGTCCCGAAGCGGATCGAGGACGCGATCGAGGCCGTCGCGGGCGACGTCGGGGCGATCGGCTGCGTCCAGGCAGACGCGCGTCTCGACCGCGTCCGCGCCTTCGTGAAGGTGCAGGACGGCTGCTCGTTCTCATGCAGCTTCTGCGTGATCCCGCTCGTCCGCGGCGCCTCGCGCAGCCGCCCCGCCGAGCGCGTCCTCGCCGAGGTTCGCCGCCGCGTCGCGCAGGGGCATCGTGAAGTCGTCCTCACCGGGATCAACCTCGGTTGCTACCGCGACCGGGCTGCCGGATACCGCCTCGCCCGGCTCGTGCGCGAAGCCGGGGCGATTCCTGGCCTGCTTCGCCTCCGCCTCTCCTCGATCGAGGTGAACCATGTCGACGAGGACCTCGTCGCCGCGCTGCGCGCGACGCCCACCCTCGCCCGCCACTTGCACGTGCCACTCCAGTCCGGCGACGACGGCGTCCTGCGCGCGATGGGGCGGCGGTACACCGCTTCGACTTACCTCCGCCGGCTCGCGGGGCTCCGCGACTTCAACCTGACGAGCGACGTGATCGTCGGCTTCCCAACCGAGGATGACCGCGCCTTCCAAGGCACGCTCGACGTCGTCGCGGAAGCGCGGCTCACGAAGGTGCACGTGTTCCCGTACTCCCCTCGCCCCGGCACGGTCACGGCCGGCGACGACCGCGTCCCCGCGGCTGTGAAGAAGCAGCGGAGCGCGCGGGTGCGAGCCGCGTCGGTCGTCGCTTGCCGCGAGCGCTGGCGCTCGAAGGTCGGGCTCGAAGACCGTGTGCTGGTCGACCGGCCGGGACGAGGCTACGGCGACGACTATTCGCCGTGGCTCGTCGACGCGCCGGTCGGGGAGCTCGTCCGCGTGCGCGCGCGGGCCGTTTCGGAGGAGGGGATCCTCGCTGCCTGACGACTGCATCTTCTGTCGCATCGTCGCCGGCGAGGTGCCGGCGGACGTGGTCTCCCGAACGGACGGCTTCCTGGCCTTTCGCGACATCAACCCCCGCGCCGACGTCCACGTGCTCGTGATCCCGGAGCGGCACCTCGAGACCTTTCGCGACGTCGGCGAGCTCGAGGCCCACGAGTCGAAGCGAATGCTCGAGTTCATGGCCGAGACGGCGCGCGACGCGGGGCTGCACGACTATCGCGTGCAGCTCGCGGTCGGCCGGGGCGGCGGGCAGGAGGTCTTCCACCTGCACTGGCACATCCTGGGGAGCGCGCCGTGAGTCTGATCGCCCGCATGGAGGACGAGGTCAAGCAGGCCATGCTCGCCCGGGACACGGAGCGGCGGGACACGCTGCGTCTGATCCTGTCCAGCCTGAAGTCGGCCGAGAAAGAGCTCCAGAGGCCGTTGTCAGACGACGAGGAGTTGCAGGTGCTGCAGCGCGAGCGCAAGCGGCGGCTCGAAGCCGAAGAGGCATTTCGCTCCGGCGGCCGGGCCGAGCAGGCCGCCGCCGAGCAGCGGGAGCTCGGGGTGCTGAAGGAGTTCATGCCGGAGCCGCTCGGGGAGGAAGAGCTCGACGAGATCGTGGACAACGCGATCGCGGAGAACGGCGCCACGAGCATGCGGGACTTCGGGCGGGTGATGGCGGACGTCATGCCGCAGGTCTCCGGCCGCGCGGACGGCTCGGCCGTCAGCCAGCTCGTCCGCGAAAAGCTCGCCTAGCCGCCTCGGGCCCCGACACGCTTCCTCGACGCCGGCTTCACAGACACGCCACAGCTTCCTCGATAGCGTGTTCGCAGGGGCACCGGGTGTGCCCTTGGGGGTGGTTGGGGTCGCGAGGCGCGGGACGCCGCGCGCGGTGCCTACACTGCCCCGGATGCAGGACGTCCTCGACATCTCGAACGACGTAGCGGCCGAGCTCGCCGGGATCGGCGACGGTGTGCTCGACGCTCTCCGGGACCGGCTCGAGTGCACGATCCTCCTGCGCGGGAACAGGCTGACGATCGAGGGTGACGATGGTCATGTCGTGGAGGCACGCGCGGTCGTCGACGAGCTCGTCGAGCTTGTCGAGGGAGGGCACGAGATCGGGCCCGGAACCGTCGATGCGGTGCTGGGGGCCCTGGACGAGGCCGCGGACATCCGCGACGTCTTCGAGGACGTCGTCTGGCGCCACCGCGGCAAGAAGATCGCTCCCAAGACCGTCAACCAGAAGCGGTACGTCGACGCCATCCGGCAGTGCACCGTCACGTTCGGAATCGGCCCGGCCGGCACCGGAAAGACCTATCTCGCGATGGCGCTTGCGGTCGCGGCGCTCCAGGAGCGGCAGGTCGCGCGGATCATCCTCACGCGCCCGGCGGTCGAGGCGGGCGAGCGACTCGGCTTCCTTCCCGGCGACATGCTCGCGAAGGTCGACCCCTACCTGCGGCCGCTCTTCGACGCCCTCTACGACATGCTCGAAGCCGACCGGCTCAACTCGTACATGGAGAAGGGCATCGTCGAGGTCGCGCCGCTCGCATTCATGCGCGGCCGCACGCTCAACGATTCGTTCATCATCCTCGACGAGGCGCAGAACACCTCGCCGGAGCAGATGCAGATGTTCCTCACGCGCCTGGGATTCGGCTCCAAGGTCGTCGTGACGGGCGACGTGACGCAGATCGACCTCCCACGCGAGCAGGCGTCGGGCCTGATCCAGGTCGGCGACATCCTCGGTGACATCGACGGGATCGCGTTCGTGCGCTTCTCGAATCAGGACGTCGTGCGGCACAAGCTCGTCCAGCGGATCGTCGAGGCGTACAAGCTGCACGCGGAGGAGACGGGAACCCAGCGGCGGAAGTAGGAGCGATGGTCTCCGTCGACGTCGACAACCGGAGCGGGGTGGAAGTGGACGAGGCCGCCGCCGTCAAGCTGGCCCGCCGAGTCTTGCTCGGCGAGGGGATCGACGAGGGAGAGTTGGGGCTTGCTTTCGTCGGGCTCGAGGAAATGCGCGCCTTCAAGCGCGACCACCTCGGCATCGACGAAGTGACCGACGTGCTCTCGTTTCCGGTCGACGGACGCGAGGAGCTCGCGCCCGGCCTGCCACGGCAGCTCGGGGACGCCGTTCTCTGCCCGCAAGTGATCGGCGAGGCCTGGCGCGCGCCCCTCGTGCACGGGCTCCTGCACCTGCTTGGCTACGACCACGGCGACGAGATGGAAGCGCGGGAGCGCGCCCACGCCGCATGAGCACGCCGCGGCGAGCACCGTCCCTCTTCGACAGCTTCAACTACGCGTTCGAGGGGATCATCCACGTCCTCCGGACGCAGCGGAACATGCGGCTCCACTTCGCGGTGGCCGCCGCCGTGCTGGTGCTCGCGTTCGCCTCCGGCGTGACGAAGATGGAGCTGATCGCGCTCCTGCTCTCGATCTCCTTCGTGCTGATCGCGGAGATGCTCAACTCGGCGCTGGAAAGCGCGATCGATCTCGCCACGACGTCCTTCGACCCCAACGCGAAGCTCGCGAAGGACGTCGCCGCCGGAGCGGTCCTGATCGCCACCGTCAACGCGCTCGCCGTCGGCTACCTCGTCTTCGCCAGCCGGCTCTCCGATCCGAGTGGCCGTCTGCTCGAGGGGATCCGCAACGCGCCGGTCAACCTGACGCTGATCGCGCTCGTTTTGACGATCATCATCGTGATCGCGACGAAGGCGCTGACCGGGTCGGGCACGCCGCTCCGCGGCGGGCTCCCGTCGGGCCATGCGGCGCTCGCCTTTTCCGGCTGGATGGCGGCGACCTATGTGGTCGGCGATGCGCACCATCGGTTTCTGGTCTCGACGATCACCCTGATCATGGCGTTGCTCGTCGCGCAGACACGCGTCGAATCGGGCGTGCACTCCGCGCTCGAGGTGCTGTACGGGAGCGTGCTCGGAGCGCTCGTCACCCTCGTCCTGTTCCAGATCTTCGCGTGACTGACCGCGAACTCTATGACCGTGCCGTCGCCGTGGCCGAGCGGGCGTACGCGCCGTACTCGCGCTTCAACGTTGGCGCGGTCGTGCTCGCACGCGACGGTCGAATCGTCGAGGGCGTGAACGTCGAGAACGCGGCGTACCCGCTCGGGGTCTGCGCGGAGCGGGCAGCACTGTCACGGGCCGTCACGGATGGGCTGAAGCCGGGCGACCTCGAAGCGGTCGCGATCACTGCCTCGCCGTGCGGCGGTTGCCGCCAGTGGCTGGTGGAGTTCGGGTTGGATCGCGTTGTCTACAAAGACAACCATGGCGAGATCGTAACGAGGACGCCGGACGAGCTGCTCCCGGACAGCTTCCTCCTGTGAAGTCGGGCTTCGTCGCCGTCGCCGGGCGTCCGAACGTGGGCAAGTCCACGCTCGTGAACGCGCTCGCGGGCGGGAAGGTCGCGATCGTCTCCGACAAGCCCCACACGACGCGGCGGCGGATCTTCGGGATCGCGAACGGGGAGGACCATCAGCTCGTGCTGGTCGACCTGCCAGGATTCCAGCGGCCGCTGGACGCGCTCACGGCGCGGATGCAGCGCACCGTCGACGCGTCCTTCGAGGACGTCCAGGCGGTGCTCCTCGTCCTCTCGGCTCGCGACCACATCGGCGCTGGCGACCGCTTCATCGCCAGGCGCGTCTTCGCCCTCGGCGTCCCGGTGGTGATCGCCCTGAACAAGGTCGACCGCCTCAAGGGCGGCCACATCGCCTCGCAGATGCAGACGGCGGCAAGGCTCGGCGACTTCCACGCTCTGCACCCCGTCAGCGCGGTGACGAAGGAGGGGATCCCGGCCCTGCGCGACGAGCTCGTTGCGCTCCTGCCCGAAGGCCCGCTCTACTTCCCGGCCGACCAGCGCACGGACCTCACCGTCGAGGACCAAATCGCGGAGCTCGTGCGCGAGAAGGCGCTCCAGCTGACGCGCGAGGAAGTCCCGCACTCGATCACGGTCGACGTCGACGAGGTGAGCGAAAAGGTCGTGCGCGCGTTCGTCCTCGTCGAGACGGAGTCGCAGAAGCAGATCCTCGTGGGCAAGAAGGGCGCCATGATCCGAGAGATCGGGACGCGCGCACGGCACGAGATCGAAGTCGTTCTCGGCCACAAGGTCTTTCTCGAGCTCCAGGTGAAGGTCAAGCCAAAGTGGCGGCGCGACGAGGCGACGCTCGAGCGGCTCGGCTTCTAGCTTCTAGCCACCGCAGCGATCACGACGCCCGCGGCCGCCAGCTGCGCCCAGGCGGGAATGCCGCCCGAGCGG
>JALZOQ010000074.1 GCA_030913835.1 Actinomycetota bacterium
ACGTGATCGAGGGGCCGTTGATGGACGGGATGAAGATCGTCGGCGACCTGTTCGGGGCCGGGAAGATGTTCCTCCCGCAGGTGGTCAAGAGCGCTCGGGCGATGAAGCGTGCCGTCGCGTACCTCGAGCCGTACATGGAGGCGGAGAAAGCGGCGGCGGGTGGGTCGAACGGCCGCGCCCGGGGGAAGATCGTGCTCGCCACCGTGAAGGGCGATGTCCACGACATCGGCAAGAACATCGTCGGGGTCGTGCTCGGGTGCAACAACTACGAGGTGCTCGACCTCGGGGTGATGGTCCCCGCCGAGACGATCCTGGACACCGCCGTGACCGAGGGCGCAAGCGTCGTGGGGCTCTCCGGGCTGATCACGCCTTCGCTCGACGAGATGGTGGCGGTGGCGCGCGAGATGGAGCGGCGGGGGCTCGACCTGCCGCTGCTGATCGGCGGCGCAACGACCTCCAAGCAGCACACCGCGGTTCGGATCGCCCCGGCTTACGGCCAGCCGACGGTCCACGTCCTCGACGCCTCGCGTGTCGTCGGCGTCGTCTCCGACCTGCTCGAGCCCGTGCGCCGCGAGCGGCTCGACGTCGAGAACCGCGAGCTGCAAGAGCGCCTGCGCGAGCAACACGGAGAGAAGGAGCGCAAGCCGCTGCTGGCGTTCGCGGACGCGCGCGCGAATCGGGAGCGCGTCGCATTCGACGATCTGCCCGCGCCGCCGTTCGTCGGCACGCGGGTCGTCGAGCCCAAGCTGGCGACGCTCCGCGAGTACGTGGACTGGCAGTTCTTCTTCCACGCTTGGGAGCTGAAGGGCAAGTTCCCGGCGATCCTCGAGCTGCCTGCCGCGCGTGAGCTGTGGGACGACGCGCAGGAGCTTCTCGACGAGATCGTCCGCGATGGGTCGCTCGCCGCCCGCGGCGTTTACGGCTTCTGGCCGGCAGCGTCCGGCGGCGACGATATCGTTGTCGGAAATGACAACACAGCGTTCAACATGCTACGGCAGCAAAGCGCGTACGGCGACAGCCGGCCCAACCGGTCGCTCGCCGACTATGTCGCGGACGCCAGCGACCACATCGGGGCGTTCGCGGTCACCACCGGCCTAGGCGTCGAGCAGCTCGCAGCCCGCTACGAGGCCGAGCGCGACGACTATCGCGCGATCATGGTCAAGGCGCTGGCCGACCGCCTGGCCGAGGCTTTCGCCGAGTACCTGCACGAGCTCGCGCGACGGGAGTGGTACGAAAGCGGGCCTGCGCTCGCGAAGGAACAACTGATCTCGGAGCGGTTCCGCGGCATCCGCCCGGCGTTCGGCTACCCCGCGTGTCCCGATCACACCGAGAAGCGCAAGCTCTTCGACCTCCTCGGGGCCGAGGACGTCGGCATCGCGCTCACCGAGAGCTATGCGATGACGCCTGCGGCGAGCGTCAGCGGCATCTACCTCGCGCATCCGCAGTCCCGCTACTTCTCGGTCGGCCGGCTCGGGCGCGACCAGGTCGAGGACTATGCGGCCCGCAAAGGCATGCCCGTCGAGGCCATCGAGCGCTGGCTGGCGCCGAACCTCGGCTACGAGCGGGCCGAGTCCACCGACGCGTCCGTTCCGGCAGCGGGCTAGGAGGGTTTGGTGGAACGTCGCTCGTCGCAGGGGTGCGATGGTCGTTCCGAGGCAAGAACGCAGGGAGCGTTCGTACCCGGAGGGTACGGGCGCGACTGAGGACGCTGTCCTCGGGGCGAGCAGCGCGGCCCGGCGGCACAGCGCGCGTTTCGCCAAGCCCTCCTACTAGGGCCGCAGGAACCGCGCTCGGCCCTCCGAAGAGTCGGATACCCTTGGGTTGGCGGCGCCTCGAGGCGCTCCTTTTTTCAGGCCCCCGATGAGAACCACGCTCAAGAGAGGAATCGGCCGCGGCGCAGCGGTGAACGGGAACGGCAACGGCCGCGCGATCCTCCCGCCCGTCGCCCCTCCGTTCACGATCTACCGCCAGCCGGAGCCGTCCCGGCGCGGCGTCGCGGCGCTGATCCTGAAAGGCCTCCTCTGGCTGCTCGCCGGCATCGTCAGCGTCTTCGTCTCACTCGCCGGCGGGTACTACCTGTGGCTCCACGAGGTGCCGACATCGCTCCGCGCCGTTTCGAAGGACGTGATCAAGGCGCAGAAGGATCTCGGCGTCCCGATCGCAGGCAAACCGACGATCGCCCTCGTCGTCGGCTACGACAAGCGCAAGGGCGTGGAGCGCGAGCTGGCGTCCCGCTCCGACACGATCATGCTGATGCGCGCGGACCCGACGACGGACAGCATCTCGATGATGTCGTTCCCCCGCGACCTCCAGGTCCTCAACTATTGCCCGGGTCGCGCGCCGGTGCTCGACCGCATCAACACCGCCTACACGATGTGCGGCGCCCAGGGGACGCTCACGACGGTGAAGGAGCTCACCGGGCTCGACGTCAACTACCTGATCACGGTCAACTTCGCCGGCTTCAAGCAGGTCGTCGACAAGCTCGGCGGCGTCTGGATCGACGTCGACCGCCGCTACTTCAACGACAACGCGCGCGGCTTCGAGCGCTACGCGACGATCGACCTCCAGCCCGGGTACCAGAAGCTGAACGGCCGGGACGCGCTGGACTACGTTCGGTTCCGGCACACGGACTCCGATCTCTATCGGCTCGCGCGGCAGCAGGGGTTCGTCAAGGCGATGAAGGAGCAGATCTCGCACTCGTTCCTGCCCATCTCGATCCCGCGCATCGTCGGTGCGATCACCCGCAACCACAATGTCCAGGTCGGCGCCGGCGGCGGCAAGGAGGTCGACTTCGACACGATCAAGTCGTACGGGTTCATGGCGTACAAGACGCCGGCGGGACACATCTTCACGTCCTCGATCGAGGGGCTCACGGGCGACAGCGTCCTCTCCGCGTCGGAGTCGTCCATGGACGCGGCAGTGCAGGACTTCCTCAATCCCGACGTCGAGGCGCCCGAGAAGGCGGGTGCCGTCGCCCTCGGGCGCAAGCCGCGCTTGAAGACCGGTCCGCGTGCCTCGACCGTGCCCGTTCTCGTGCTGAACGGCAACGGCGTCGCGGGAGCAGCGACCACGGCGGGCGCGCAGCTGCTCGAGAAGGGCTATCCGCTGGTGCTGCCCGCGAACGGTGCCCGGGCTGACGCCCCCAGCTACGACTACGGCCGCACGAAGGTCTACTTCGACCCGCGGCAAGCGAGCGGCCAGCCCGCCGCCAAGCGAATCGCGGCCCTGTTCGGCGAGGCCGACGTCGATCCCATACCCGCGGCGTTGAAGCCCCTGCAGAACGGCGCGATGGAGATCGTGGTGGTCGGGGCCACGTACCGCGGCACGCTCGCGGCGGCGCCCCGCGACAAGACGCCGAAGCGGCAGCCGCCGGATGTCCGAAGCGATTCGGCGGCGTCGAAGGCGCTGCTCCAGCCGCTGCGGACGAAGGTCGGCTTCCCGCTGCAGGTCCCGACCGTGATCGAGGGGCACTCGCAGCCGGACCTCGAGGTCCCGATCCGCTCGTACTGGATCGGCAAGCGCCGCGCCGTCCGCCAGACGTTCAAGACGAGCCTCGACGTCGCCGGCTTCTGGGGGATCACGCAGACGAACTGGGCCGACCCGCCGCTTCTCGACAAGCCGAACAGGACGATCTTCCGCAAGGGCCGCCGCTATGACCTCTTCTTCGAGGGTGCGCACCTCCACGTCGTCGCGCTGCGCGAGGAGGACGCGTCGTACTGGGTCACGAACACGCTCCTGAACAAGCTCTCGAACGAGACGATGCTTGCGATAGCAAGAGGCTTGAGACCGCTAGGCTCCGCGAAATGAGCAGGGTCGCGATCTTCGGCGCCGGCTACGTCGGCCTCGTCACCGGAGCGTGCTTGGCGGAGCTCGGCCACACCGTCGCGATTCGCGACGTCGTGCCAGAGAAGGTCGAGACGCTGCGCGCCGGCAAGGTGCCGATCTTCGAGCCCGACCTCGACGAGCTGCTGCAGAAGAACGCCGAGCGCCTCACGTTCACGCTGGACGTCGCCGAGGCGATCGACGGCGCCGAGTTCGTGTTCATCGCGGTCGACACGCCGCCGACCTACTCCGGCGACGCCGACCTCTCGCGCGTGTGGACGGTGATCGACGAGCTGCCGGAGCTCGGCGGCAACCCCATCCTGGTGATGAAGAGCACCGTTCCCGTCGGCACGGGCGAGAAGGTGCGCCACGCCCTCGACACGCGCGGGCTGGAGCACGTGGGCTACGCGTCGAACCCCGAGTTCACCGCGGAAGGCACCGCCGTGCGCGACTTCCTGCACCCGGACCGGATCGTGGTCGGCTCCTTCGAGCAGGCAGACGGCGACCGGGTCGAGGAGCTGCACGCCGGAATCGACGCGCCGATCGTCCGATCGGACGTGCCCTCGGCCGAGATGGTCAAGCTGGCGTCGAACGCGTTTCTGATGACGCGGATCAGCTTCATCAACGAGATCGCAAACGTGTGCGAGGCCGTCGGCGCCGATGTCACCCAGGTGGCGAAGGGGATCGGCCTCGACCACCGGCTCGGCCCGCACTTCCTGCGCGCCGGAATCGGCTACGGCGGCTCGTGCTTTCCCAAGGACTCGCTTGCGCTCAAGCAGCTCGCGTCGAACTCGGGCTACCACTTCCAGCTCCTGAACGCCGTGATCGAGGTCAACGAGCTGCAGAAGCGGCGCGTGATCAACAAGCTCAAGAAGCATCTCGGCTCGCTGCGCGGGAAGACGATCGCGCTGCTCGGCCTCGCCTTCAAGCCGAACACCGACGACATGCGCGAGGCGCCTTCGATCGTGCTTGCGTCGCGCCTGCTCGCGGAGGGCGCCGAGGTGCGCGCGTGGGATCCCGTCGCGGACGCGAGCGACATCCTCCAGGGCGTCACGTTCTGCGACTCGCCGCTCGAGACGGTGACGGGAGCCGACGCGGCCGTAATCGTCACGGAATGGCCGCAGCTCAACGACCTCGCGAGCGCGGAGACACGCGAGGCAATGCGCCGCGCGATCATCGTCGACGGCCGGAACCTGCTGGATCCCGACCAGGTTCGCGCGGCAGGCTTCGCCTACGAGGGAATCGGCCGGCCGACCACGGCTTTCTCGGCGCTGCCGGAGACGTCGGAGCCCGAGCAGTCGCGCGACTTGCAAGAACACTGATGGAGGCGCTGCTCCTCGCCGGCGGCAAGGGGGAGCGACTCGGGGAGGCGGCGGAGGGAAGGCCGAAGCCGCTCGTCCCGGTCGGCGGGCGCCCGCTTGCCGCGTACCAGGTCGTTCAGCTCGCACGCGCCGGGGCGACGCGCGTGATCGTCGCCTGCTCGGCCGGCTTCGAGCAGCTCTTCCAGTCTGAGCTCGGTGGGCTCGGGCCCGAGGTCGTGACGGTCGGCGAGCGCGAGCCCCTCGGAAGGGGCGGGGGGCTGCGGTTGGCGGCCGCGGAGCGGCAGGAGTCGGGCCCCGTCTTCGCGCTGAACGGCGACGAGCTGCTCGACCTCGACCTGGCCCGGCTGCGCGAGCGCCACGGCGAGCTCGGCGGCGCGGCGACGATCGTCGTCTCCCCGCTCGTCTCGCACCTCGGCGTGGTCGACCTCGAGGGCGACACCGTCACCGGCATCCGGGAAGGACCGAAGC
>JALZOQ010000102.1 GCA_030913835.1 Actinomycetota bacterium
TCCTCCCTTCGCCGGCATGACCCGGATCAGGTTCGACGGGTGTGATCTCAGCCCCCGAGCGGGGCACCCCGGTACCCCGAGGCTAGCATCCAACCGTGGCGGTCAAGGAACTCAGGCTCGTCCTGACAGTCCCAGACATCGACGCCGCGCTCGCCCTCTACCGCGACGCGCTGGGGATGGAGGAGCTCGAGGCCTGGGAGGGTGAGGGCGAAGGCGCGCGCATCGCGATCTTGGCCGGCGGTCGGGCGACGCTCGAGCTGATCAACGAGCAACAGGCGAACGCGATCGACCGGATCGAGGTCGGGCGGCGCGTGGCGGGACCGGTTCGGATCGCGCTCGAGGTCGACGACAGCGCAGCGGCAGCCGACCGGCTTGTCGCGGCCGGCGGCGAGCTGGTCGCAGAGCCCGTGACCACGCCGTGGAACGATCTCAACGCGCGCGTCCAGACGCCGGACGGGATGCAGCTCACGCTCTTCACGGTGCTCGACTAGCGGCGTGGCCGTCGAGACGCGCAGCTGGGACGAGCTGCTCGAGGGAGAGGAGCTCTCCTACCTGGCCGAGCAGCCCGCAAGGGAGCCGCGCTTCGCGCCCCTGCCCGACGAGCTCGACCCGCGCGTGCGCGACGCGATCGGCGTCGACCGGCTCTACGCCCACCAGCGCGACGCATGGGATACCGCCGCCCGCGGCGAGCATTTCGTGGTCACGACCGGGACCGCGTCGGGCAAGACGCTCGCGTTCAACCTCCCGGTGCTCGACGCGATCGCTCGCGACCCGAAGAACCGCGCGCTCTACCTCTATCCGACGAAGGCGCTCGCGCAGGACCAGCACCGAACGCTGGCGGGCTACCGCATCCCGAAGCTCAAGCCGGCGATCTACGACGGGGACACGCCCGGAGAGCAGCGCTGGCAGGTGCGCAAGTGGGCCAACGTGATCCTTTCGAACCCGGACATGCTGCACGTGGGCGTGCTCCCGCGGCACGACGCCTGGGGAGACGTGCTCTCGAACCTGCGCTACGTGATCGTCGACGAGGCGCACGTCTACCGCGGCGTCTTCGGTTCTCACGTCGGGAACGTGCTGAGGCGACTCCGGCGGCTCGCCCGCGTGTACGGTGCCGAGCCGCAATTCCTGCTCGCCTCGGCGACGATCGCGAACCCGGCGGAGCTCGCGCGCTCGTTGCTCGGCCTCGACGTGACGGTGATCGGCGACGACGCGGCGCCGCGGGCAGACCGCACGATCGCGCTCTGGAATCCGCCGCTGCTCGACGAGGAGCTCGGCCTGCGCGCGAGCCCGCTCGGGGAGGCGTCGCGCCTCCTGGCCGACCTCGTGGGGCGCGGCTTTCGCACGATCTGCTTCGCCAAGAGCCGCAAGGCGGCGGAGCTGGTCCACAAGTTCACCGTCGATCGCCTCCAAGACGGCTCACAGCTCGCGCCCTACCGCGCCGGCTACACGCCCGCCCAGCGGCGCGAGATCGAGCGCAGGCTGAAGGAGGGCGAGCTGCTCGGGGTCAGCGCGACGAACGCGCTCGAGCTCGGGATCGACATCGGCCTCCTCGACTGTGCGATCTCGGTCGGTTTCCCAGGCACGGTCTCCTCGCTCCGACAGCAGTGGGGGCGCGCCGGGCGCCGCGGGCATGGGCTGGCCGTGCTCGTCGCGAGCGAGGACGCGCTCGACCAATACTTCATGCGCGAGCCGGACACGCTGCTCAGTCGGCGCGTCGAGGCCGCGATCCTCGACCACGCGAACCCCCGGGTCCTGGACGGCCACGTCCGCGCGGCGGCGTTCGAGGCGCCGCTGGACGACGCCGACCGGGCGACGCTCGGCGACGAAGCCCTGGAGCGCGCCGCCGTCCTGCCGGAGCTGAAGCGGACGAAGGCCGGCTACGTCTGGGCCGGGCGCGACTACCCGGCGGCCCGAGTGCCACTGCGCTCGACGTCGCCCGACTCGTTCACGGTCGTCGACGGAGCCACCGGCTCGGTGCTCGGACTCGTCGAGAGAGAGCGCGCCTACTCGACCGTCCACGAGGGCGCGGTCTATCTCCATCTGGGCGAGAGCTACGTCGTCCGCGAGCTCGACCAGATCTCTCGCGCGGCCGTGGTCACACCGTTCCGCGGCGACTACTACACGCAGGCCAAGAAGGAGACACGCACGGAGATCATGGAGCCGCTTCGCGTCGAGCGCCGCTGCGGCCTCGAGCTCAGCTTCGGCCGCGTGGCAGTGTTCGAGCAGGTCGTCGCCTACGCGAAGAAGTCCGTCCGCGACCAGTCGACGCTCGAGACGGTCGCGCTCGAGCTCCCCGAGACGTCCTTCGAGACGGAGGCCGTCTGGTACGTCCCGGAGGCCGAGCACCTGGCCGGGCTCGAGGAGATGCCGCTGCTCCTCTCGTCGCTCCACGCCGCCGAGCACTCGATGATCGCGCTCCTGCCTCTGTGGGCGATGTGCGATCGCTGGGACATCGGCGGGCTCTCGACGAACATCCACTTCCAGACCGGGCGCCCAACAGTGTTCGTCTACGACGGGCATCCCGGAGGGGTCGGGATCACCCAGCGCGGATTCGAGATCTTCGAGGGCTGGGTCGGCGACACCGCGAAGATGCTTGCGGGATGCCCCTGCGAGCACGGCTGCCCCTCCTGCGTCCAGAGCCCGAAGTGCGGGAACCTGAACGACATGCTGGAC
>JALZOQ010000109.1 GCA_030913835.1 Actinomycetota bacterium
GGACTCGGTCGCGGCGCGCCCGAACTCGGCCTTCGCCCGCGCGTTCTCGTAGTACGTCTCGCCGTCCTCGTGGGGGTAGCCCTCAGCGTCGAGCAACTCGATCTCCCAGCCGGGAAGCGCCGCCCGCAGCTCCTCGAGCTTGTGCGCGTTCTGCGACGCGAGCTTTGCCTTCACTTCCGCCAGCGCACTCCCGCCACGTAGTCGAGATCGGCGATCCGAGCCGCCAGCTCCTCGGAGATCGACTCGAGCTCGAGCGTCACGATCCGCCGATCGTGCTCCTCGGCCGTCTCGAAATGCTTCACGGTCGCACCCTGGCGCTCGAGCTCCGCAAGCAACTCGCTCGCGCTGCCGACATCCGAGAGCTCGACGACGATGCGCTGCTCCTCCGGCCGCGCCCGTTCCAGCAGCCGGAATGCGAGCGCCCTGAGCGGCCACAGCGTGAGGATCACGATTCCGGTCCCGAAGAGGGCAGCCAGGTAGTAGCCCGCCCCCGCGGCCATCCCGATCGCGGCGACGCCCCAGAGGGTCGCGGCGGTCGTCAGCCCGCGGATGGAGAGCCCCTCGCGGATGATCGCGCCGGCGCCGAGGAAGCCGATCCCGGTCACGATCTGAGCCGCGATCCGCGTGGGATCGGCCTGCACGATCGAGCCGCCGTTCACGAGGAAGTCGTGGAACCCGTACGCCGAGACGATCGTGAAGAGCGCCGAGCCCACGGAGACGAGTACGTGCGTCCGCAGGCCCGCCTCGCGGTCGCGCAGCTCGCGCTCGATCCCGATCGCCGCCCCGAGCGCCGCAGCGGCGCCCAGGCGCGCGAGCAAGTCCCACCAGGCGAGGACGGGGACGCTAGACACGGGCCGCGTCGGCCGCCTCGGCCTGCGCGAGCGCGATCTCCTCGATCCCGCCCACAGCGAGCCCGAGCAGGTCGTCGAGCTGCTCGCGCGTGAACGGCGCCTGCTCGGCGGTCGCCTGCACCTCGACGAGCCGCCCGTCGCCGGTCATCACGACGTTCATGTCCACCTCCGCCCGCGAGTCCTCGGAGTAGTCGAGGTCGAGCAGCGGCACGCCCTCGACGATCCCGACCGAAACCGCGCCGACCGAGTCGCGGAAGACACGCCCGAGCCCGAACTTGTCGAGCGCACGCCGGCCCGCGACGTAGGCTCCGCAGATCGCCGCGCAGCGCGTGCCGCCGTCCGCCTGGAGGACGTCGCAGTCGAGCCAGAGCGTCCGCTCGCCGAGCGCCTCGAAGTCGGTCACCGACCGGATCGCGCGGCCGATCAGCCGCTGGATCTCGACCGTGCGCCCGCCCTGCTTCCCGCGCGACGCCTCGCGCTCGGTGCGGTCGCCGGTTGACGCGGGGAGGAGCGAGTACTCCGCCGTCAGCCAACCGCGCCCCTTGCCTTGGAGCCAGCGCGGCACGCCGTCCTGGATCGACGCTGTGCAGAGCACTTTCGTCTTGCCCTGCGAGTAGAGCACCGACCCGTGCGGCTGCTCGAGGTAGTCCGGGACGATCTCGAGCGGGCGGAGCTGATCCGGGCGCCTGCCGTCCGCGCGCCGGTTCACGCGGCTGCCTTGTTAGCTCGAGCGGGTCGACCGGTCGTTTCAGACGGACGCACGGGCAAAGCCCGTCCGTCCTGAGGCCGGCACCGCAAGCGGCGCCTCACGCGGCGGCCCCTTGAAGCTCGGCGACGGTCACGCGCTCGACCTCCCCGATCGGCAGCTGGAGGAAGCGGCGGCCCATCGCCCGAAACGCCTCGGGATCGCCCGTCGTCAGGAACCGGTACGTGCCTTCGCGGTCGCTCGCGTTCCCGAATCCCTTCCGACCGAGCGTCTCGGCGACCTCGCGGGCGGTCTCCTCCGCGGAGAAGACGAGCGTGACGTCGCGACCGAAGGCGCGCTGGAAGATCGGCCGGATCAGCGGGTAGTGGGTGCAGCCGAGGATGACCGTGTCGACGCCGGCGTCCTTCAGCGGCGCGGCGTACTCGCGGACGGCTTCCTCCGTCTCTGGCCCATACGGGTCGTCACCCTCGATCAGCGGCACGAGCCGCGGGCACGCGACGGGGAAGAACTCCGCCCCCGCGTCGAGGGCGTGCACGAGCTCGCCGTACCGACCTGACCCGACCGTGCTCTCGGTGGCCATCAGGCCGATCCGCCGGTTGCGCGTTGCCTGCACGGCGGCGTGGGCCTCGGGCGTGATCACGCCGACGACCGGGACGCGCAGCGCTTCCTGCAGCTGCGGCAGCGCGGCCGACGTGGCGGTGTTGCACGCGACGACGATCAGCTTCGTGCCCTGAGCCTCGAGGAAGACCGCGATCTCGCGCGCGAATCCCCGGACCTCGTCGAGCGGCCGCGGCCCGTACGGCAGGCGCGCATGGTCGCCGAGGTAGACGAAGTCCTCGTGCGGCATCGTCACGAGGCACTCGTGGAGGACGGTCAGCCCGCCCACCCCCGAGTCGAACACTCCGACCGGCCGTGGATCCATCCCGGCGATTGTAGAAGCGGCGTCGGTCCGGCTAGGGTCCAGGCTCGTGCGACGGTGCCTCGTAGTCCTTTCGCTCGTCGTGCTCGCGCTCGCGGCGGCGGGCCCTGCGGCCGCGAAGGCGTTCTCGAAGACCGACTCGTTCTTCACCGCCGACGACGGTGTTCAGCTCGCGGTCAGCTACTACGAGCCGACGGACCTGGCGCGCCCGCCCGCGGGCTTCCCGGCGGTCATGGTCTTCCACGGGCTAGGAGGCAGCCGCGCGTCGGTGGCCACGGTCGCCGAGACGTTCGCCATGAGCGGCTATGCGGTCCTGAGCTTCGACGCGCGTGCGCACGGCCTGTCGGGCGGCCTGTTTTCGCTCGACGGCCCGCGTGAGCTCAAGGACATCGCCCAGCTCTACACGCAGCTGCTCGCGGGCCGCCCTGGGATCGACGCTGCGCACATCGGTGCCTGGGGACTGTCCCTCGGCGGTGGTGCCATCTGGGCTGCCCGGAGGGCCGGGATTCCGTTCGCCGCGCTTGAGCCGGTGATCACGTGGACCGATCTGTTCGGGGCGCTGGCCCCGCAAGGCCTCGTCAAGACAGGCGCCGTCTTCCAGTTCTCGAACAGCGTCGCAGGGAAGATCGATCCCGCGCTCGCGCCGCTGCTCCCCGACCTGCTCTCGAACCGCAACCTCGCGCCGATCAAGCAAGCGTTCGACGCGCGCTCGGTGCGGACCGTGCTGTCGACGATCACGACGCCGACCTTCCTGCTCCAGGGCCGCACCGACTACGCGTTCGACATCGACCAGGCCGCCGCCGCGTTCCGCGCCCTGCCGGTTGCGAAGCGCCTGTACATCGGCGACCTCGGCCACGCGCCTGCGAAGAACCCGGCCGCCGAGCAGCCGTACTACCTCGACCAGTGCGTTCAGTGGTTCGACCGCTTCCTGAAGGGGATTCCGAACGGGATCGACATGAAGCCGCCGGTCGAGGTCGCCGCCGACCCCTGGAACGGCAAGACGGCAAGCTTCCCGGGCCTGCCGCCCACGAGAGCGGTCAGCGTCGCGTTCAAGGGCCGCAGCACGATGCGCGGAGACACGAAGATCGTGCGCACCGCGAAGCTGCCTAAGGGCGCCCTCGAGACGTTCGGCGCGCCGGTGGTGCGGGCAACCGTCGCCGGCTCGTTCTCGCACGTGGTCGCCGTCCTCGCGGCGGGCAACACGATCGTCAGCGAGGGCGGCATGGCGCTGACCCCCTCCACGAAGCCGCACACGGTGTCGATCAAGTTGATCTCGACCGCGGTGCCGATCCCGCGCGGGGCCCGGCTGACCCTCACGCTCGCGGGCGCCTCGACCGCGCAGAACCCGGCGAACCTCCTCTACCTGGTGACCCTCCCGGCCACGCAGCGTCTGACCGTGTCGAACGTCACGGTGCGCCTGCCGGTCTTGAAGACGCGAATCTCGCCGTGAAGCGAGTCCTGGCGATTCTGCTCGCGCTCGTCGCAGTGCCGAGCGCGACCGCTGGCGGCTCGGCCACGCCGGGAGTCACGGCGACGACCATCACGATCGGCGGCAGCGTCCCCATCACCGGCCCCGCGGCCGCCTTCGGCTCCGTGGCGCGCGGCGCCGACGCCTACTTCAAGTACGTAAACGCGCGCGGCGGCGTGAATGGGCGCAAGATCGTCTACAAATACCTCGACGACGCCTACGACCCGTCGCAGACGGTGCTCGCGACACGACAGCTCGTCCAGCAGGACAACGTCCTCGCAATTTTCAACACGGTCGGCACCGAGAACAACCTCGCCGTTCGGCCGTTCCTCAACCAGGCCAAGGTGCCCCAGCTCTTCGTCGGCACGGGGGTCTCGAAGATCGGGCGAGAGCACGCGAAGTACCCATGGACGATCGGCTACCTCCCGAGCTTCGTCGCCGAGGGGCGGATCTACGGCCGCTACATCGCCAGGACGAAGCCGAAGGCGAAGATCGCCGTCCTGTACGAAAACAGCGATTATGGGACCGACCTGACGGCGGGGCTGCGGAAGGGCCTCGGCAAAAAGGCCACGCGGATCGTCGCCACTCAGGCCTACGACCCGACCGACGCGACGATCGACTCGCAGATGGCGCGGCTCAAGGCTTCGGGCGCGAACACGTTCATGATGTTCGCGACGCCGAAGTTCGCGATCCTCGCGTTCATCGCCGTGAACAAGCTCGGCTGGCGGCCGCAGATCTTCGTCAGCTCGGTCTCGATCTCGCCGAACATCATGGACATCGCGCGCGCCTCGACGCAGGGTCGGACGACCGAGGGCGCGCTCTCGATCGCGTTCGTCAAGGACCCGACCGACCGGCCCCGCTACGGACGCGACCCGGTGATGAAGCTCTACTCGTCGATCCTCAAGCGCCACCTGCCGGGCGGCAAGTACGAGGACGTCTACAACTACTACGGGATGGCCGTCGCCTACACGATGGTGGACGCGCTCAAGAAGGGGGGCCGCAACCTCACGCGCGCGAGCCTCCTGCGTGCGGCGACTCACCTGCAGGAGCGCAACCCGTTCATGCTCGCGGGCATCCGGATCCGCACGACGCCGTCGGACTACTTCCCGATCGATCAGGCCCGGTTCGTCCGCTACCACAAGGGCCACTGGGTTCCCTTTGGACCGCTCGCGGCCGCGCAGGACTAATGTCTCGCTTAACCGCGCCGCTGTTCCGGCGTCTTATCCGATGCTGGTTTTCAACCGAGGTTCACGAAAGGACAGGGGTAATGCATAGAGCTCTACGACTCGCCGTGCTGGTCGGCGTGAGCACATTTGCGCTGGCGCTCGCCGGATCGGCGCTGGCGGCGTACACACCGAGGTTCAGTGTCTCGCACACACCGAGCAACGTCAGCAGCGCGAGCACGACCATCACGATTCAGCAGACGCGTGAAGACGACGCGACTGCCAAGGTCACGTTCTACGTCCCGCAGGGCTACTCGGGCGTGCTCGGGCAGGCCGCGGGCACCAAGCTCGGCACGGTGGCCTCGAGCGTGCAGGCGACCGCGATCTCGCAGGACGCGATCCTGCCGATCAACGGCGACGTGCTCGTGGCGTCGAACGCAGACGCGACAGTCGCGGCCGCGTCCCAGCAGTGCACCGGCACCACAACGCACTCGGCGTTCTGGGTGCTGGCCCTCGAGGCCTCCGGCCAGAGGCTGTCGGTCCCGGTCTTCATCGACACGACCGCCGGCCCCGAAGCCGCGTTCGCGCAGTTCAAGCTGCAGGTCTGCCTGCCGCCCCCCGCAACGGCGACGTTCGGGGCGAAGCTGCTCAGCGCGAAGCTGACGCTGGCGAACGTCTTCACGACGCCCGTCTCGCCGGGGCAGTACATCTGGCCTGCGTTCTTCACGCCGTACGCCACTGCGGCCGGTCCCATCAACGCGGCCGGCACGGTGCAGTCGCGCGCGGTCGTCCGGCTCCCCGGAGCAATCCGTCTGGCCGGCAAGATCACGAGCAAGAAGAAGCGCACCGTCCGCCTGAGCGGCTCCGTGACGGAGAACTCGGTCGGAGTGATTGGCGCCTCCGTCCAGCTCCTGATCGGCACCAGGGTGGTGGCCAGGACGACGACCAAGGCCCCCAACGGGTCGTACGCAGTCGCGCTGAAGAAGCGCGGCAAGGTGACGAGGACGATCTTCCGGGCGCGCGTCACCGTTCCCGAGCGGTCGATCGGGGTCGTGGGCTGCTCGATCACCGTCACCGGCCTGCCGCCGGCGCCCGCGGGCTGCGTCAGCGCGACGGCAAGCGCGTTCACGGCCACGAGCGGAGGGGTCAGGATCAGACTCTAACGCCCCGTCGTACCACCGTCTCGCCGAGCGGGGCTTCTTCGGGAGCCCCGCTCGCGTTTCGCGGATGTACGTGCCGGAGAAACGCCATCACAAGGTGTCTCGCCTCTCGTCTACGTTGGCGCTGGCCGCAGTCGTGGCGCTCGTGCTCGCCTCGTCGGCCACGCCCGGCCCGCACGCGAACCGCGTCGGCCAGCAGAGCTCGACGCAGGAGCTCGTGGTCGTGCCGTACGACTCCCGCCTCGGCAGCGTGAACGCCGACACCGGGTTCGCCCTTGTCTTCCCCGCGACCCAGCCCGCGCCGGCGAAGGTCGTCGTCTTCGTGCCCGGCGGATACGGGCTCGACCTGGGCGTGCCGGCCGGCACCACGATCGGCACCGTGAACGCTGCCACGACCGCAGGCGCGACGCGGCTGCGCGGGAACGTCGTCGTCGACTCTCCCACGCGCTTCACCGCCGACCCCGCCGCGATCGCCTGCGCGGGTCCGGCCCAGCACGCGGCCGCCTGGGTCCTGCAACTCGCCGTCGGCGCAACCTCCGTTCCCGTCGTCGTGTTCATCGACCCGACCTCGGGCACGGAGACCGGCCTCGGCGTCTACAAGCTCCAGGCGTGCTTCACCTCGCCTGACGCCGGCGCCCCGCGCATCACGGACCTTTACTTCGAGCTCACCCGCGGCGTGACGAACCCGTCGAGGCTCGGTGCCTTCGCCTGGGGAGCCTTCGTGACGCCATTCGTCGCGGGAACGACGAACCAGAACCCGGCCGGAACCGTCGAGGTCCGTTCGATCGTGCCCCTACCCCAGGTGCTGACCCTGAAGGGCAAGTACGACCGTAAGAAGAAGTCGATCGTGCTGAGTGGGGCGCTGACCCTGGCCGGCCAGAAGTTCGCGGGAGTCGACGTCGACGTCTACGGGAGCACGAAGCCGGCGCCCAGCACGTTCAAGCGGCTCGGCCGCGTCAAGACCAAGACGAAACAGGGCACCTACTCCTTCCGGCGCAAGACTGCGAAGACGATGTACTTCGGCGTGCTCGTGGACGAATACTTCACCGGCGCGCGTTGCGAGTCGGGCCCGTCGGTCGCCCCTGCGGGCTGCATCCAGGAGAACATCAGCATCGAGGTGTTCTCGCGCCTGGTCAAGGTGACGGTCCCGGCGAAGAAGAAGTAGCTCGCGCCTTGGCGGTGGTGCGCCTCGGCACGTGCTCCTGGGCCGACGAAGGGCTCGTGAAGACGTGGTATCCGAAGGGCGTCTCGTCGGCCGCGGCCCGGCTCGGCTACTACGCGGAGCGCTTCGACGCGGTCGAGGTCGATTCGCCGTTCTACCGCCTCCCGTCGCAGGAGACGTCCGCGCGCTGGGCCGAGCGCACGCCGGAGGGCTTCATGTTCCACGCCAAGGCGTCGAAGGCGATGACGGGACACGAGGAGGGCGATGTCGAGACCGCGTTTCGGGAGTTTCGCGAGGCGCTCGAGCCCCTGGAGGTGGCGGGGAAGCTGCGTGGCGTCCTCCTCCAGTACCCGCCGCGGTTCAAGAAGTCGCGCGAGGCCCTCGAGCAGCTCGAGCCGCTGGCGGCGCGCCTTGACCCGCTCGTCCCGCTGATCGAGTTCCGCCACCGCTCGTGGATGACGGACGAGGAGCAGGCCGACACGCTCTCGTTCCTCGAGGGGCACGGCCTGTCGTACGTCTCGGTCGACTCGCCGCCCACGCGCGCGACGAACGTGATGCCGCGTGTCGCCGCGGCGACGCACCCGGTCGCCTACGTCCGCTTCCACGGTCGCAACTGGAAGACGTGGAACGCGAAGACGCGGACCTCCGGCGAGCGCTTCGACTGGCTCTACTCCAAGGACGAGCTCCAGGAGTGGGTCGAGCCGCTCGGCCGCCTCGCGCAGGAGGCGGAGGAGGTCTACGCGTTTTTCAACAACAACCGCCACGACTACGCGCCGCGCAGCGCCAACCTGCTGCGCGAGTTGCTCGACGAGGCGGGGATTCCAACGACCGGGGGTGTCGAGCCCGCCCCGGCCGCACCGACGCTGTTCTAGAGTTGAGCGTGTGAACGTCCTCGCGGTGATCCACGGCGAGAAGGTTCGTGCTGGCGTCTTCGCCGACGCCGTCGCGGCCGCCGGGCACCGGTTGGAGGAGTGGAGCCTAGCCTGGGACACGCCGCTGGCCCGGCCGCTCGACGACTACGGGGCCGTGCTCGTCTTCGGAGGCGCGATGCACGCCGACCAGGACGACCGCCACCACTGGCTGCGCGAGGAGAACCTGTTCCTCCAGCGCCTGCTCGACCGGCGCGTGCCGGTGCTCGGCGTGTGTCTCGGAGCGCAGCTGCTGGCGAAGGCGGCGTCTGCTCCCGTCTGGCGGTCGGACGACCCCGAGGTGGGCTGGTTCGAGGTCGAGCTGACGTCCGAGGGGCGCGACGATCCGGTGCTTGGCGCGCTGCCGGTCCGCTTCGAGGCGTTCCAGTGGCACTTCTACACGCACGGTCTCCCGGCCGGGGCGGTCGAGCTCGCCCGCAGCCGCGTCTGCACGCAGGCGTTCCGGCTCGGGGAGTCGGCCTGGGGCGTGCAGTTCCACCCCGAGGTCACCGTCGAGCAGATCGAAGGCTGGATCGAGGACGACCCCACCGAGCTGCCTGTTTCGGCTGCGGAGTTCCTGGGCGAGACGCAGCCACGGATCGAGGCGTGGAACGAGCTCGGGCGCAACCTCTGCGGCGGGTTCCTCGAAGTCGCCACGCACGCTCCAGTCACCGCCTGAGTGCCCGCCGACGCGCTCGGGCTCGCGCTGGCCGCCGCGGTCCTGCATGCGTTCGGCAACGTCCTGATCGGCGGAAGCCGCGACACGGAGTCGACGATGGCGGTGGTGCTCGTGTTCAGCGTCGTCGTGTTCGCACCGTTCGCGGCGCTGACGTGGAGGGTCGACGCCGACGCCTGGCCGTGGATCGCCGCGTCCGCTGCGCTCGAGGCGGGCTACTTCATCCTGCTCACACTGGCCTACCGCGACTCGGAGATCAGCCTCGTCTATCCGATCGCCCGCGGCAGCGCGCCCGTGCTCGTGCTGC
>JALZOQ010000120.1 GCA_030913835.1 Actinomycetota bacterium
GGACTCGGCTTCCACCGCGACCTCGCACGCGCCGCCTTCGCTGAAGGCCCGGCGGGCGCGGGCCTGATCGCCGCCGCCGAAGCGGCCGCCGCCGCGGGCTTCGTGCGCGAGGCGCTGGCTGCCGTGGTCGGGCGCGAGAGCCGTTAACCTTCCGCCGTCGCGAGGGGTCTCGATGGCATTCCGCGCACTCACACTCACGTTCGTTCTCGCCGCCCTCGCACCGGGCGCTGCCTCGGCATCAGGTCTCGTCGACCGCAATGCCGCCAAGGCCCGGCTCGCGGTGCGCGGAAACGGCACCGCGCTCGTCACGTACCGGGCCGCGGGACGCACGCGCCACGTGCTCGCCTTCGGCGCGATCAACGCCCTCCACCCCGGCGCCGCGCCGAGGCAGGTCCGGTTCCGGCTCGACTACAGCGGCGGCGGTAAAAAGCATGTGTGGAAGACCTTCGGCACCACGTGCCTCCGCTACGACGGGCCCGCGCTGCCATGGCTCGTGAAGGCATGCCGGGCACCCGACGGCTCCTACTGGGCGCTGCAGAGCTGGCAACCCGCCCTGCCCCACCGCGGGTACCCCCCGTGGCAGTCGCCCCAGACCGCGTGGGACCTCCGCCTGTCGCACTGGCGCGGGCCGATCGCAAAGCTCGAGGTATGGACGGACTGGGCGTTCGGCGGCCGGGCACACGACCTCTTCGGGCGGCTCACCTACGTAGGCGTCCCGGTGCACGGCTTCCGCACGACGCCGGCCGGGGTCCCCGACTCGTTCGGCCGGTCGCTCTACATCGACACGTTCGACTCCGCGTACGGGCAGGGCTGGAAGCGCGAGACGTCCGTCGTCTTCCGCAGGCCGACGGGCGCCTTCTGTTACAGCTTCTGGCCCACGAATGACCGCTCGCTACCCGGCGCGCCCCGGCGGCCGGTCGGCAACGGGAAGCGCTACCGCATCACCGTCCAGGGCCCGGGTGTGACGCCGGACGTCATGTGGGATGGCCCCGGCCTGCACGACTACAACCCGCGCAATCCGGCAGACGTCGCCTACGAGCGGCAGCAGAACGCGATCTTCGACCAGGTCGTCGCGGGCGACAAATTCTGCCCGTCCCAGCGATAGAAATCCCCTCTAGGCCGCCGCGCGGATCGCAGCCAACACGGCGTCGTCGCGGCCCTCGAGCAGGTCGTCGAGCACGCGCCGGCCGCTCGTCAGGCCGCTCTTGCGCACCAGCACATCGCCGAGACGGTCGTCGGTCAGCCCGGTTTCCCGTGCGGCCCGGATGATCCGCGGAACGATCGCGCGTGGGCTCCCGGTGTCATCCCACTGCCACGCCGGGTACCAGTAGTCACGGTCGCCCTCGCGCCGCAGGCCGAGCAGCTCGCCGGCGCGGCGCCTGCCCTCGACGATGGCAGGCTGCACGCCGAGCCTCGTGGCGAGCCAGGGCGTGGTGAGCCCGGCACCGTGTCCGCTTCCGTTGGCCATCGCCCTCAGGATGACACGCCGGCCCCCGGGAGGAGGCCGGCACTGTCGAAGCTCCGCTACGCCGTCGGGGCGTACGCAGGCTCGCCTGCGGGCTGGTAGGTCGGCGCGTAACCGAGGGCCTTGCCGAGCGGTGCGCCCATCGCGAGGGCGGTCTTCTGCATCCAGGCCGGGATCACCGGGAGCTGGACGACGTCGAAGTGCGCGCGCGCGATCACCGCGAGGCGGAAGGGGTTCGGCATGCCCTTCTTGCTCGTCTTGCCGTCGGCGGCCAGCGAGTACATCGTCTCGATCAGCGACTCCCACTCGAGCGACGGGCGAACCTCGGCCACGAAGACCAGGTCCTCCGCGCCGGCGTTCCAGAACTTGTGGGCGACTCCGGGCTCGATCGTCAGCACTTCGCCGGGGCCGGCCTCGAGCTTTTCACAGCCGACCTTCGCGCCCATCCGGCCCGAGACGATCCGGAAGATCTCCGTCTGCTTCGGATGGACGTGCGCGGCGGCGACGAAGCCGTCCGGCTGAACCGTCACCTCGACGAGGGTGACCTCGCCGTCGGTGTCGGAGGCGGTCTGAACGAACGTCAGCCGCTCCCCGGTGATCGGATTCTCGATCGTGTCTCCTGCACGGAACATCTGCTCAACTCCTTTGCGACTCCTTGGCGGTCCTGACGAGACAGAACCTAGGGAGCCGCACGCCTCCGTTCATCGGCCGCAGTGGCGATTTCCAGTCGGTCGTCCTGGCGATATCGGCGTCGGCCGAACGGACGACCTCCCGCCCGCCTCCGTCCGCCAAACGGATGAGAACCACGGAATTTGGTCATTGCGTTTCCCCCGCTCAGAGCCACACTTCGAGTGGGGAAAGGGGAGAGGTCGTGAGGCGAAGGAGAAATTTGTTTCGAGACGTCAACGAGCGCATCAGCACGGTCGCGGACCGATCGCTCGACGAGAGCAAGATCGGCTTCGTCTGCGAGTGCTCCGACCGCTCGTGCGTGCAGAAGGTCTTTCTCGCGCTGATCGAGTACGAGTCGCTGCGAGTGCAGCCCGACCACTTCGTGATCGCGCCGGGACACATGGCGGCGTTTCAGCGCGTGATCGAGGCGAACGACAGGTTTGCGCTCGTCCAGGGCCGGCGCTCCGAGGCGCAGGCCGGCACGTTGCAGCTCGCGAGCTGAGCAAGCTCGCACGGGGGTCGTCGGGGAGCGTTGAGGGAGCCTGGTGCGGCTAGGCTCCCTCAGCGTCTTTGCGAGCGAACGCTCACGCTGATTTACGAAGGCCTTACGTCGGAACCGCGCCTCGTGACGTCGTAGTTCACGAGAAGTCAATCGACGAGGGGGTCTACGAACCATGCAGGAGACCGACACAGGCACGGCGCGGTCCGCCGGTCCCAGGACCGCGG
>JALZOQ010000132.1 GCA_030913835.1 Actinomycetota bacterium
ACGGTGACCGGTGCAGCGTCGTCGTCGAGCTGCAGCACGCGTTCGGCCGCAGCGATCGGATCGGGAAGGTCCAGGTAGCCGAACTGGGTGCGGTGAAGCATCAGAAGCTCCTTTCGATGTCGCTCACGGGCTGTTGAGCCGCGAGAGCGGAGGGTGGCTTTGCCGCCCGTAGCGGTGCGTCGCGCACGACCATCGTGAAAATCGCACGCGCGTAGCGCGAAATTTTCACGATTTACCGAATCCGGTGAGGCGCTTGCCCGTGTGGCGGCGCTTCTGCTCGGCGTTGCGGGCGATGGTCTGGACGAGCCAGGTATTGGCGGAGGTTCCCTCGAGCGCCGCGGCGGCCTCGACGATCCCCTTGAGGCCTTCCGGGAGGCGCAGGGTGATGCGGGCGGTCATGTCGTCCGCCGAGAGTGGCGGGCCCGTCGGGGCCTCCTCTTCGACGTACGTGAGCTCGAGATCCCCTCCCGCGAAGCGAACGTCCACGCGTCCACTCGGGAGCTGGCTCGTGATCTCGGCAGCCGCCTCCGTCAGGACGTCCTGGAGCCGCAGCCGCAGCGAGGGCTCGAGTGCCTGCGAGATCCGCTCCGCCGCCTGGCGCGACGCGTCGTCGCCGAGGGCGGCGACGGCGGCCAGGTCGTGCTGGAGGGCCTCGATGTGCGATGTGAGCTGCATGAGCGGCACTATGACATCACTGTGATGTCATGTCAAGTCGTCTGTGATGTCAGCCCTAGTCACGCCATTTCGAGCATCTCGGGAGGGGGTCGCGTTCTGTTGTCGAACTGGACAACGAGCGTAAAGGGCGTGTGAAGCCTGGTCGCGGAGGGTCCGAGGGCTTGGGTACGATGGCCGAGCAGCCGATAGAGGGGACTTAGTGTTCGAGCGATTCACAGAGCGTGCCCGTCAAGTGGTCGTCCTGGCCCAGGACGAGGCCCGCGCGCTCAAGCACAACTACATCGGGACCGAGCACATCCTCCTAGGTCTGCTGCGGGAGGAAGAAGGCCTCGCAGCCCGCGTGCTCGAGTCGCTCGACATCACGGTCGAGGAGGTCCGCGCGCAGGTCGCGCGCATCGTCGGCCAGGGCGACGAGGTCACGACCGGGCAGATCCCGTTCACCCCGCGCGCGAAGAAGGTGCTGGAGCTGGCGCTGCGCGAGGCGCTCTCGCTCGGCCACAACTACATCGGCACCGAGCACATCCTGCTCGGGCTCGTGCGCGAGAACGAGGGCGTCGCGGCGCGCATCCTGCTCGACTTCGACGCCGACGCCGAGAAGATTCGCAACGAGATCATCCGCATGCTCTCCGGTCCGGGCCGTCGGCAGGGCGGGGGCCAGCAGGGCTCGGGCGAGAAGGCGAAGAGCTCCAAGCTCCTCGACCAGTTCGGCCGCAACTTCACGAAGCAGGCGGGCGAGGGCAAGCTCGACCCGGTCGTCGGCCGCCAGATGGAGATCGAGCGGATCATGCAGATCCTCTCGAGGCGCCAGAAGAACAACCCCGTGCTGATCGGCGAGCCCGGCGTCGGCAAGACCGCCGTCGTCGAGGGTCTCGCGCAGCGGATCTCCGCAGGGCAGGTCCCCGAGCTCCTCAAGGGCAAGCAGATCTACTCGCTCGACCTCGCAGCGCTGGTCGCCGGCTCGAAGTACCGCGGTGAGTTCGAGGAGCGGCTGAAGAAGGTCATGAAGGAGATCATGCAGCGCGGCGACATCATTTTGTTCATCGACGAGCTGCACAATCTCGTCGGCGCCGGCGCGGCCGAAGGCGCGATCGACGCCGCTTCGATCCTCAAGCCGGCTCTCGCTCGCGGCGAGCTGCAGACGATCGGCGCCACCACGCTCGACGAGTACCGCAAGTACCTCGAGCGCGATGCTGCACTCGAACGGCGCTTCCAGCAGATACGCGTCGAGGAGCCGTCGGTCGACGACACCGTGCAGATCCTGCGCGGCCTCCGCGACCGCTACGAGGCCCATCACCGGTGCAAGATCTCCGACGACGCGCTCGACGCCGCGGCGAAGCTGGCCGACCGCTACATCCAGGACCGGCACCTCCCCGACAAGGCGATCGACCTCATCGACGAGGCCGCCTCGCGCTTGCGCATCCGCTCGATGAGCGCGCCGCCGCGCTACCGCGAGCTCGAAGAGGAGATCGAGCACGTGCGCAAGGACAAGGAAGAGGCGATCGAGAACCAGGAGTTCGAGAAGGCCGCGTCGCTGCGCGACAAGGAGCGCAAGCTGACGCAGAAGAAGAAGGAGCTCGAGGAGGACTGGCGCAACTCCGAGAGCGGCGAGGAGCAGCCCGAGGTCGGCGAGGAGGAGATCGCGGACATCGTTTCGATGTGGACGGGCATCCCGGTCTTCAAGCTGACCGAGGCCGAGACGGCGCGCCTGATCCGCATGGAGGACGAGCTCCATAAGCGCGTGATCGGGCAGAACGAGGCGATCATCGCCGTGTCGAAGTCGATCCGCCGTTCGCGCGCCGGGATCAAGGACCCGAAGCGCCCGACCGGCTCGTTCATCTTCCTCGGCCCCTCGGGCGTCGGCAAGACCGAGCTTGCGCGCACGCTCGCCGAGTTCCTGTTCGGCGACGAGGACGCGATGATCCAGGTCGACATGTCGGAGTACATGGAGAAGCACACCGTGTCCCGGCTCGTCGGCTCGCCCCCCGGCTACATCGGCTACGACGAGGGCGGCCAGCTCACCGAGGCCGTGCGCCGCAAGCCGTACTCCGTGCTGCTCCTCGACGAGATCGAGAAGGCGCATCCGGACGTGTTCAACATCCTGCTGCAGATCCTGGAGGAGGGCCGGCTCACCGACGCGCAGGGCCGCAAGGTCGACTTCCGCAACACGATCGTGATCATGACCTCGAACATCGGCGCGGCCCAGATCTCCAAGAACCAGGGCCTCGGCTTCCAGATCGGAGACGAGCAGGGCCTGTCCTACGAGGACATGAAGAGCCGCGTGATGGGCGAGCTGAAGAAGGTCTTCCGCCCCGAGCTGCTCAACCGCATCGACGAGACGATGGTCTTCCACAAGCTGACGAAGCAAGAGATCATCCCGATCGTCGACATCCAGATGAAGCGCATCCGTGAGCAGATGGCCGTCCACGAGGTGTCGATCGAGCTCACCGACGAGGCGAAGGAGCTGCTGGTCGAAAAGGGTTACGACCCGGCGATGGGCGCCCGGCCGCTTCGGCGCGCGATCCAGCACTACATCGAAGACCCGCTCGCCGACTTCGTGCTGGGCCGCGAGCTCGAGCCCGGCTCGACGATCCTCGTCGCCCGCAAGGCAGGCGTTGCCGACGAGACCGAAGAGGACTCGCAGGTCGACATCACGATCATCCCGGTGGAGGTCACGCCGGAGCGCATCACCGTCCCGCCGACCGAGCCCGAGGGCTCGGCCGAGGACGACGAGTCGCCTGCCGACGAGGACTAGCAGCTTCCAAGGCATCGACTTGGCGACTCCGTATCAGGCGGGCGGCCTCTGGCCGCGCGCCGTCTGCGCTCCCTGACCGAGTGGCTCACGGATGACCACGAGCGCTGTCCTCGGCAACCGGCCGGTCGCCGTCGCGCTTGCCGGGGCCGCGTCGATCGCGTTCTCGGGGATTCTCTATCGCTACGCGCACGTCTCGCCGTCGACGGGCGCGTTTTGGCGCTGCGCGTGGGCCGTCCCTCCGCTCGCGCTGCTCGCCTGGCTCGAGGACCGGCGGCTTGGACCGCGCCCCCGCTCGGCTCGGCTCTGGGCGGTCCTCGCGGGCGTCTTCTTCGCCGCCGACCTGATCTTCTGGCACTACTCGATCGAGCAGGTGGGCGCAGGTCTCGCGACGGTGCTCGGCAACCTCCAGGTCGTGCTCGTCGGCCTCGCGGCCTGGGCGCTCCTGAGCGAGCGGCCGAGCATGCGGGCGCTGGTCTCGATCCCGATCGTGCTAGTC
>JALZOQ010000146.1 GCA_030913835.1 Actinomycetota bacterium
GCGCTCGCCGAGTCGCGGGCACACGTCGAGCATCTCGTCGGCAAGGGCGAGGCGCAGCGCGTCGACGGCGAGCAGGTCCGCTACGCCGCCGGCTGACGCTTCGCCGGCCGGCGTCGACGGAGCAGAAGCTGGAACGGCCGAACCGCGGCTTCGGCCTGGACGTGGAAGCTCATCTTGCTGGCCCCCTCGCGGCGCTCGCGGAAGTAGATCGGGATCTCGACGATCTCGTAGCCGCGCCGCCGAGCCTCCCAGTTCATCTCGATCTGGAAGGCGTACCCGTCGCTCGTGATCCGCTCGAGGTCGACCGCGAGCAGAGCCTCGCGCCGCCAGAGCTTGAAGCCGGCCGTGATGTCGCGAACCTTCATGCGCAGGATCGTCCGCGCGTAGAAGTTCGCCCAGCGGCTGAGCGCCTGGCGCGCCAGCGTCCATTCGGGATCGAGGCCGCCGCCCGGGACGTACCGGCTTCCGATGACGACGCCCGCGCCCGTCCGCTCGATCGTCGAGCGCATCTCCGGGATGACGGCGGGATCGTGGCTCAGGTCGGCGTCCATCTGGACGACGAACTCGGCGCCGTCGTCGAGCGCGCGCGTCATCCCCGCCACGTATGCGCGGCCGAGACCTTGCTTCTCGGGACGGTGGAGGACGCGCACGAACGGCTCTCCACCCCGTCGGATCCGCTCGCCGAGCTCCTCTGCGATCCGCCCGGTCCCATCGGGCGACGAGTCGTCCACGACGAGCACGCGCAGATCGGGGAGGTCCAGACCGTCGAGCGCCTCGACAAGGCGCGGCAGGCTCTCGGCCTCGTTGTACGTCGGGACGACGACGGTCGTAGCCACGGGGCGGGAACCTACCTCGCCCGTGCTACGGGTCGATGTGCGACGCCGTGGTTACCAGGGCGGCTTCGAGCCGCAGACCGTTTGGATCTCGTAATCGAAGACGAAAATCACGCGCCTGCGGATGAGGAACCTTCGATACGTCCCCAGCACGGCCATCCAGTTCTTCTCGCTCCGCCCGTCGCACCGGAAGCGCACCTGCTTGCGACCGTTCCCGTAGCCGACCGCCTCGGCGTAGATCGAATGGTCGACGGCGTCCCCGCAGAGGTGGATCTTCCCTGCCTGGGCGGAGTTGAAGATCTGCACGCCCGTCGGGCCGAAAAGCGTCTGCGCCCCGGCCGAAACCCGGTAGTCGGGCGTGGTTACCGAAATGTCGCCGGCTGCCGTGCCGAACTTGAACTCGGTTTCGCGCTCCCACGTGCCCCCGCCGAACGGGTAAGCCGTGACGCTCAGCATGCGTATGTAGTACCTGCACGCGGAGAGGATCTCGCGGAGCCGCGCCGTCACCTCCGCATCGCGGATCTCCTGCAGCGCAGCCTCCAGCTGCTCGGTCACGGAGGGCTGGCCGAGCGCGCGCCGGATCAGCTCGCGCTCGGCACGCTCCCGGTCTGCGGGGTCCTCGGCGCCGAGCTCTCGAATCAGCTCGTCGACGCTGAGCTTGCTGACGTCGGGCGGCATGATCGGCCTGACGATCGTACTACTCCCGCTCCGTCTGTGTTGCCTTTCAGTCGGAGGGCTAGGAGAAAGTCAGCATCGCGCCGTCAGCCTGTTCGGCGCCGGCGAGACAGGCGCGTCGCGCAGGCCGGCCGAGCCGCGTGCACCCCGCGCCCGCGAACGTGCCGTCGCTCACGACCTGCAGTGTCCGCCCGAACCAGTCGTAGCAGCCGCGCCGCGTGCCTCGCGGGAGCCGGGCGCAAGCGCGGATCAATGCGAGCCGGCGCGCGGGCCGGGTGACCGCTTGCACCTGGACTCCGCGGAGGCAGCTTCCGACGTCCCTCTCCGCGAGCTGACCACACAGTCTCGTGTGCGCAAAGGAGTCGCCGCTGATGGCCAGCGACGCGGCGGCGACACACCCGGAGCGCTGAAGACGTACGAGGTCACGGCAGGCGCGGAGGATATGACCGGTCGTCTCGAGCCGCGGACCGCTGGCCTGTTCCACGAAGTACCGATACCAGCACGGCCGCACGAACCAGAGGTGCCCGTTGCAGACCGAGCGCGGGGACATGTCTGCCCGCGCCGGCCGCGAGGTGCCGTCCGCGCCGCGCAGCGAGATCCAGTAGTCGTGGAAGGCGCCCTGGGCACAGTCCGGGGCTTCGCGCGGGCCGAGCCGTCGGCAGGCGAGCACAGAACGGCGCAGACCGCCGTGAAACCCTCGCATGAGCGCATGCCCGAGCCCGTGGACGCACGTGTACGAGCGGTAGCGCGTCGGCAGGCGCAGGCACGTCCGCGCGGCCGCCTCTGCGCCGCCGCGCGCGGCGAGCTTCGGCCCGAGCTGCATGATCAGCCCCATCCCGAAGCCTGCGGAGCAGGTGGGGTCGTTCGAATGCGGGACTGCGTCCTGGAGCGTGGCGAGCGTCAGCCGGTGGCGAGCGGCGTAGCGCCGGCCCACCTCGTGCATGAGGACGTGACAGCGCCCGGCGAGCGACGTCCCCGCCAGCCGAGCCAGCCGGTCGATTCGCGGCAGCTCGCGCGCTGGGTCGCCCGAGCCCTCCACCCGCAGCAGCAGCATGCGCACGTAACAGCGGTAGCGCGGCTCTTCGCCGAGGATTTGCTCGCACTGCCAGAGCCACGGCTTCGCGCCCTCGTGCGGCGAGCCGCCTCCGCGCGAGGGACCCGCCCCGAAGGCGAGGAACGCCGCCGTGGCGACGAGTCCGAGAGCGACGCGCCACATAACCGGGACGCTACCCGCCGGTCTGGGGCGGCCGGAGCACCGCAAATTGATCGGTGATCTCGAGCTCACGCGCCCGGAAGCGGAAGCACGCGGCGGGCCGGCCGCCCGTCCGCCCCGGAGCGCGGCGCGCGCCGGTGGGCTCGAG
>JALZOQ010000346.1 GCA_030913835.1 Actinomycetota bacterium
AGTTCAGGCGGATCGGCGCCTCGCTCGACTATCGCCGCGAGCGCTTCACGATGGACGACGCCTACATCCGCGCGGTCATGCGGTTCTTCGTGCACCTGCACCGGAAGGGCTGGATCTACCGCGCGAACCGGATCATCAATTGGTGCCCGTTCCACCAGACCTCGCTCTCGGATCTGGAGCTACAGCACGAAGAGGTGGACGATGCGCTCACCTACGTGCGCTACCCACTCGCCGACGGGGACGGGCACATCACGATCGCGACCGTGCGGCCTCCGACGATCCTCGGCGACGTCGCAGTCGCCGTTCATCCCGAAGACGAGCGCTACCGCGACCTCGTGGGCCGCGAGGTGGTCGTCCCGGTGGTTGAGCGCCGCGTCCCCGTCATCGCCGACGAGCGCGTCGAGCGCGACTTCGGGACCGGCGCGCTCAAGGTCACGCCGGGTCACGATCCGCTCGACTACGAGATCGGCCGCGACCACGGGCTCCCGGAGCTGGCCGTGATCGGGCCGGACGGGCGGATGAACGAGAACGCGGGCGAGCTCGCGGGGTTGACGCAGGAGGAGGCGGAGGCGCGGATCCTCGACTGGCTGAAGCAGCACGACCAGCTCGAGACGCGCGAGTCGTACCGGCACACGGTCGCCGTCTGCGACCGCTGCAAGAGCAGGATCGAGCCGCTCATCTCCCTGCAATGGTGGTGCGCGATGGACGAGCTCAAGCAGCCCGCGCTCGAGGCGCTCCGCGACCGGCGTGTCCAGTACCACCCCGAGTCGCAGCACCGGTTTGCAATCGCGTCGCTCGAGGATGCGCCCGACTGGAACATCTCCCGCCAGATCTGGTGGGGTCATCAGCTGCCGGTCTGGGAGTGCCCGGAGGGGCACGAGACCGTGGAGGAAACCGAGCCGGACGCCTGCGCCGAGTGCGGCTCACGCGAGCTGACGCGCTCGACCGACGTGCTCGACACCTGGTTCTCGTCGGCGCTCTGGCCCTTCGCGACCCTCGGCTGGCCCGACGACACCGAGGATCTGCGCACCTTCTATCCCGGTGACATGAACACGACGTCGAGGGAGATCATCCGCCTCTGGGAGAACCGGATGATCTTCTCCGGCCTCGAGTTGATGGGCGACGTCCCGTTCACCGACGTCGTTATTCACACGACTGTGCTCGCGCCCGACGGGCGCCGGATGTCGAAGAGCCTCGGCAACGGAGTCGACCCGCTCGACGTGATCGAGCGCTATGGCGCCGACGCGAGCCGGTACGGCCTGATGAAGATCGCCTCATCTCAGGATGTGCGCTTCTCGGTGGGCGCGCTCGAAGAGGGCCGCAAGCTCGCGAACAAGCTGTGGAACGTCGCGCGGCTGATCCTGCAGGCGACCGAGGGCGCCGAGCCGGCGGAGCGAGCGAAGACGCTCGAGGAGCGCTGGATCCTCGCCCGCCTCTCGCAGACGCAGCGTGAGCTCGAGCGCCTGCTCGGCGAGTTCGACTTCTCACACCTCGTCACGGAGCTCTACCGCGTCACGTTCGACGACTTCTGCGACTGGTACGCGGAGGCCGTGAAGCAGCGGCTCTACGAAGGCGACGCCGACGCGCGGGCGACCGCGGTCGCGGCGCTGGAGCGGCTGCTGAAGCTGCTCCATCCGGCGATGCCGCACGTGACGGAGGAGATCTGGTCGAACCTGCCGGGCCGCGAGACGCGGCTGATCGTGGCGTCGTGGCCGGAGGCGGGCGACGACTCCGAGGCGAACGCGCTGGCGGCTGTCCAGGAGGCCGCGGCGATCTTCCGGCGCAGCAGCGTGCTCCCGAAGCTCGAGGGCGAGGAGAAGCGCATCTTCGACGCGGTCGTGAAGCCCGAGCGCGCGGGCCCAGGCAACGGCGACGCGTCCGCCGAGATCGAGCGCCTGCGCCGGGAGATCGCCCGCGCGGAAGGCATGCTCGCGAACGAGCGCTTCGTGGGCAGCGCGCCGCCGGAGGTAGTCGAGGCGGAGCGCCAGAAGCTCGCCCGCTACCGCCGCGAGCTCGATGCGATCGGCGGTTGACTGGCTCGAGTCGCTGTCTCCGTGGCCGGAGGAGTTCGGGCTCGAGCGGATGCAGCGCCTGCTCGCCGACCTTGGCAACCCGCAGACGCGCTACCCGTCGATCCACGTCGTTGGGACGAAGGGAAAGTCGACGGCGACTCGCACGATCGCCGCTTTCCTCCATGCGGAAGGGCTCCGCGTGGGCGCCTACACCTCGCCGCACGTCTCCGGCTGGCACGAACGGCTCGACACCGATCCGGCGACGTTGGCGCTCGCGCTCGATCGCGTCCGCCCGCACGCGGAGCGCGCGACCCAGTTCGAGGTGCTGACCGCCGCCGCGCTCGCCGAGTTCGCCGAGCAGGAGGTCGATGCCGCGGTTGTCGAGGCTGGGCTCGGCGGCCGCCTCGACGCCACGAACACGATCGGCGCCGGCGTCGTCCACCTCACGAACGTCGGCCTCGAGCACACCGACGTGCTCGGCGACACGCGCGAAGCGATCGCACGGGAGAAGCTGGCGGTGGCGGGCCCCGGCGCGATCGTCGTGCTCGGCGAGCCGGAATGGGCGGCGCGCGGGAAACGGCGGAAGCGTTCCTTGGCCGCCCCGTTTGGCACGACGTGGAGGTGCGGCTGCCCGGCCGGCTCGAGCGGCGAGGCAACGAGGTGTGGGACGGCGCGCACACGCCGGAGGCGGCGACCTGGCTCCTCGAGCGGCTCGAGCGGGACGACTACGTGCTTTGCGTCTCGATCCTCGGGGACAAGGACGCCGACCGCATCCTCGAGCGCTTCCGGCTCGCCGGAAGGGTGCTCATCGCGACCCAGTCCTCGAATCCGCGCTCGCTTCCCGCAAAGGAACTCGCCACGCGTGCCGAAACGTACTTTGAGCATGTCGAGTCGATGGCCGACCCCCTTGCTGCGCTTGACCGAGCCCGGGAGCTCGCCGGCACCGGCGGCGCGGTCCTCGCAACCGGCTCGCTCTATCTCCTTGCCGATCTCTGTGCTGCGGGCTAGAACCCGTACCATGAGCCGTGGTGGAGAGACCGCCGGAGTCTTCGCGCTCGCGGCCTTCGTCGTCCTGGCGATCGTCGGGCTCGCATTCGGTGCCGGCTACATGATCGGAAAGCTCCTCCTGTGATCACGGCGAGCGCGTTCAGCAGCCTCCACGACTTCTTCAACTCGGCGGCGTGGCGCGTCACGCAGTCCCTGACGCTGTTCTTCGTGGTCGTGTTCTACGCGGCGACGATCTTCTGGGTCTACAAGGATGCACGGCGGCGGATCGAGGACCCGTGGCTCGTGACGATGGCGGTCATCCTCGGGATCGTGCCGCCGTTCATCGGCCCGCTCGTCTACATGCTCTTCCGCCCGCCGGAGTACCTCGCGGACGTGCGCGAGCGCGAGCTGGAGATCAAGGCGATGGAGACGCGGCTGGCGCGGCGCGACCTGCACTGCCCGGTCTGCCGGGCCGAGGTCGACGTCTCGTTCCTGATCTGCCCCGTCTGCACCACGAAGCTGAAGCAGTCGTGCGTGAGCTGCAAGGCGCCGCTCGAAGCGCTTTGGCAGGTGTGCCCCTACTGCGAGACGCCCGTGGACACGCCGGCTTCGCTCGCCTTGGGGCAGCGCGTCTCGGCGGCCCAGCTGGAGCAGTCCGTCGAGGACACGTTCGACGCCTCGGCAGCCCGCCGACGCCTGCGCAGCAGCGAGTAGACTCCGCCGCCCTATGGCGGCCGAGCACGCTACGCGTTTTAGTTACACCCGAAGTAGCGCGAACGACCGTCCGACACCGACTCCGCATCAGCTACCCAGTGGCCATCGAACGTAGCCTCATCCTGATCAAGCCCGACGCGATCGAGCGCGCCCTCGCCGGTGAGATCCTCGGGCGGATCGAGCAGCGAGGCTTCGTGCTGCGGGCCGGAAAGCTCCTCACGGTCGACCGCGCGCTCGGCGAGGAGCACTACGCGGAGCACCGCGAGAAGCCGTTCTTCGGCGAGCTGGTCGACTTCATCACGTCGGCTCCGACGCTGGCGCTCGTCGTCGAGGGCGAGGGCGCGATCGCGACGCTGCGGACGACGATCGGCGCGACGAATCCCGCCGACGCGGCTCCTGGGACGATTCGCGGCGACCTCGCGCTCGCGATGCCGAACAACCTCGTCCACGGCTCCGACTCGCCCGAGTCGGCCGCGCGCGAGATCGCGCTTTGGTTCGCCGATGACGAGCTCGTCTGAGCTGCCGGATTACGCGGTCGTCAACCGCGAGAACTGGACGAAGGCGAACGCCGAGTACACCGACGAGCGCGCTCACGACGCGTGGGCGCAGGACGAGATCACCTGGGGTATGGCTCGCGCGCGCGAGACCGAGGTTCAGGCTCTTCCGGACGTCGCCGGCAAGGACGTCGTCGAGCTGGGCTGCGGCACGGCGTACTTCGGCGCCTGGCTGAAGCGACGCGGCGCCGCGCGGGTGGTCGGCGTCGACGTCACGCCGGCCCAGCTCGAGACGGCGCGGCGCATGAACGAAGAGTTCGAACTGGGTCTCGAGTTTCTCGAGGCGAACGCGGAGGAGACCGGCCTTCCCGACGGGGCGTTCGACCTCGTCCTGTCGGAGTACGGCGCCTCGATCTGGTGCGACCCGTACAAGTGGCTCCCCGAGGCGGCGCGGCTGCTGCGGCCCGGTGGTGAGCTCGTCTTCCTCCGGAACTCGACGCTCGCCATGCTCTGCGCGACCGCTGAAGGGCCGCCCTCCGAGACGCTGCAGCGGCCGCAGCTCGGTCTGCACCGCGTCGAGTGGCGCGAGCCCGACTTCGAGATCGAGTTCCACCTCGGACACGGCGACTGGGTGCGGCTCCTGCGGTCGAACGGCTTCGAGATCGTCGACCTCGTCGAGCTCTTCGCGACCGAGTCGACGCCGGAGCACACGTACTACGCCTTCTCGCCCGAGTGGTCCAGGAAGTGGCCGATCGAGGAGATCTGGCGCGCCCGCAAGGCGGCGTGAGCCAGCCACCTGCTCCGCCGCTCCTGCTCGCCTCGAGGTCGCCGCAGCGGCGGGAGATCCTCCACCAGCTCGGGATCCCGTTCGACGTCGTCGAGCCGCGCTACGTCGAGGAGGATCCGCCCGAGGCCGACGCCGTCGAGCTCGTGCAGGCGCATGCGCGCGAGAAGGCGCGGTCGGTGGCGGGGGAGGCCGGCGAGCGCCCGGTGCTCGGCGTCGACACGGCCGTCGTGCTGGAGGGGCGGATCTATGGCAAGCCGGGGGACGCGGCGGAGGCCGAGCGGATGCTGGAGCTTCTGTCGGGCAAGACGCACGCCGTTGTCTCCGGGCTGTGCCTTGTCACGCCGGGTTGGGAAGTGGTGGACTACGAGGCGACCCGAGTTGCGTTTCGAGCGCTGACGCCGCGCGACCTCGGCCTGTACGTCGCGAGCGGCGAATGGCAAGGGCGGGCCGGCGGCTACGCGATCCAGGGGCTTGGCGCGGCGCTCGTCCGCCGCATCGACGGCGATTACCTGAACGTCGTCGGCCTCCCTGCCGCCCTGCTCGTACGAGTGCTCGCCGAGCGCTTCCCGGGCACCTACGGCTTCGGCTAGACCTTGCGCAGCGGCGAGCCTGTTACGGTCGCCGGAGCGCGCGGATGATGCGCCCGAACACAACCGGCTGGATCCTCGTTGCCTTCTTCCTCCTGGGCGGCGCGGTCTTCACGGTCCTGATGCCGGAGATCTGGATCGGGCAGATCTGGATCGCCGTCTCGCTGTTCCTCGCCGGCTGGTACTACCTCATGAACAGGCGAGCGCGGCGCGGCGAAACCCTGAAGCGCGAGGGGATCCCGGGCGACGCGCGGATCGTCGAGATGACGCAGACGGGCATCTACGTGAACGAGCAACCTCGCGTCCGGTTGAAGCTGAGCATCGAGGCCCCAGGCGTCCCGGCGTTCGAAGCCGCGGACACCTACACGGTGCCCCTGATCGCCCTCGGTGCGCTCACGAGCGGTCGCCCGCTCAAGGTCTATCTCGATCGGAAGGACACTTCTCAGTTCACGATCGACTGGTTCGGTGGTACCGACGCCGGTGGCCGGGCCCCCGCGCTCGCCTCGTTCGGCGGCGGGGCTCCGATCGACCTGAACGCGAATCCCGAGGCTCGAGACGCGGTGCTGGAAACGCTCCGCTCGCACGGCATCGACCCGGAGGGAAACGTCGATATTCGCCAGCAACCGGCCGTCCGCGCGGCGGTTCTCGACGCCCTCGCGCGGCACGGGATCGACGTGGCCCACGGCGTCGCCGCAGCCGCGCCGGCGGTCGCTGTCCAGCCGCCATCGTCGCCGATCGACCGGCTGCAGAAGCTCACCGAGCTGAAGGACTCGCAACTGATCACCGACGAGGAGTTCGAGCAGCAGCGAACGCGAATCCTGGACGCGATCTAGCGCCCGCTGCCTGCGGTTTGCGCCCCGCAAATTGCGAGCTTTGGGCCGGACGTAGCTAGACTCGGCGCGGCGATGGGGCTCCTCAATTCGATGACAGGCTTCGGAGGCCGCGACATGGCGGTCGATCTCGGCACCGCGAACACGCTGGTCTATGTCCGCGGACGCGGCATCGTGCTGAGCGAGCCGTCCGTCGTCGCCATCGACCAGCGCAGCGGGGAGGTGCATGCCGTCGGCGTGGAGGCCAAGCGGATGCTTGGCCGCACGCCGGGCACGATCGCAGCGATTCGCCCACTCAAGGACGGCGTGATCGCCGACTTCGACGTCACCGAGCAGATGCTCCGCCACTTCATCCAGAAGGTGCACCAGCATCGTTTCGCGCACCCGCGCGTCGTCGTCTGTGTGCCCTCCGGCGTCACCGGAGTCGAGAAGCGCGCCGTCGAAGAGGCGACGCTCTCCGCCGGCGCGCGCCAGGCCTACCTGATCGAAGAGCCGATGGCCGCCGCGATCGGCGCCGGGCTTCCGGTGCACGAGCCCGCGGGGAACATGATCGTCGACATCGGTGGTGGCACCACCGAAGTCGCGGTGATCTCACTCGGCGGAATCGTTGCGAGTGAATCAAGT
>JALZOQ010000160.1 GCA_030913835.1 Actinomycetota bacterium
GCCCCGATCGCTGCGCCGCGTGCGGTCGATGCAATCCTGCGGGCACCCGGCCCCTCCCAGGGCGCCGGCGCCGTATCGGGGCGCGGGCGTGGAGTCGGCGCCGGAACCGGTGCGAACTGGAGGTCACGGGCGCTCTGCGGGATCCGCTTGCCCGTTCGCGAGTTGCAGTCGTTGTCGTCCCAGTCGGTGATCAGGTTCCGAAGGCGGTTCCGCCAGCCTTCGTACTGCTGCTGATGACCGGCGACCGAGCCCGCGTTCCTGCCGTCCGGGAAGATCTTCGGCGTGTTCCAGTTGTCCCACTGCAGCCCGAGCGGGTCGGCAACGAGCTCGCCAGCCCGGCGAATGAGCTCGGCGACCGCTTCTTGAATCTGGCCCCAGAGGTCGTCGCAATTCGGCTGGCGACGGATCACTCGCTCCGGTCGGGCGCGCTGCTGAACGACGTGCGCGAGCTCGTGCGCGATCAGGCGCCGGCCTGCGCTCGTGCCGGGCGCGTACTGGCCCGTCGCGAAGGACACGTCTCGCCCTAGCGTGAAGGCTAGCGCGCCGAGCGAGCGCGCCGACTCGGCGCCGCGAGGGCCCGCGTGGATCCGCACGTCTTCGAAGCTCTGGCCGAAGCTCGCTTCCATCGACCGCTGTGTCGCTGGATCGAGGCGAGCGTCGTCCGTGGACACAGAATCGCCGGTGGTCCCCCCGTCGCCGGTGACGGCGCGACGTGCCGCGTCCTCCGCCTCATGCTCGGCGGGAGCGTCGCCGGCGCCGATCTCGACTGACCCCCCTGCCGGGTCGCGCCCGCGCGGCTCGGAAGGACCGCCCCGCGGGTCTAGCTTGCGCTGGACGCCACCCGCCATCGCCAGCCGGATCGCAGCGTCGCTCTGCGGCTCAGATCGAGGGCGATCCGGTGCGGTCGTGTCGCGGCCGTGTCGGGCGAAGCTACGAGGCTCCTCCGACGTCGCGAACGCCCGCGCGGTTGCCATGGGTCACATCATTGCACGTGCGCCGTCGAACGGACTGCCCGTTCTAGGGCAGAATCCAGAACGCGCCGGTCAGGCCGAGCCGGGTCAGGATGGCCTGGTTCTCGTCGCGCGTGCGCGGGCGCCAATCGGGAGCAAGCCGCGTGTCCCACCACGCGTGCGCGAGCTCGCACAGCTTGCCCGCCGTGATCGTCGCGCCGGGCTCGCGGCCTCCGAGCCAGCGCTCGATGTGCTCTTCCGACCGGAAGAGAGTCATCGTCGTTCAGGTGAAGACGATGTCGTCCCACCACCTCGCCGCCGGGACGAGGACGTGGAAGAGGTGCTCGTCGGGCTGCGCGGCTCCGCCGTGAACGTCGATCTCGATCGGCTCGGCGCAGTCCGCGCAGGCGGCGGAGATGTGGCCGTCGACACCGAGCGCCGCGCACACGCCGAAGGCGTCCCAGGCGCAATTGGCGAACCAGGTGCGGTCGCCGGCGGTGACGCGATACGCGCTTGGCACGGACGAGAACGGACTCAGCATCCGGATCTCGTTCGTGCCCCGCTCGAGCACGAGCGCGTGGGCGTCGTGGAGGCGGCGCAAAAGCTCCTTGCCCTCCTCCGGCTCTACGCCCAGCTCCTCGAACCGCGGTACCCGACCGAGCTCGACGAAGCGGGCATAGACGAGGTTGCGGAATACGAGCTCGCGGTCGTTCACCCTCGTTTCGACCGGACGAGGTACGGACTGGCGGCAAGGTCGGGGCAGTCGTGGATGCGGGCGCGGAAGTAGTCGTCGTGCCCGACGTCGAGCCTGCCTGGATGCCAGGGCTCGCTGCCGGTGTACATCAGGTCCCTTCGGTCGTCGCTGACGTGTCCGGTCCCGGTGTCGTGCCGCGCGCAAGCCGGGACGAAGCCGAGGGCGTGCAGGACCTCGTGCAGCATTCCGAACTCCCAGTAGCCGGGAGCCCACGAAGAGAGCGACTCCTTCTCGCACGCGCTTTTCGTCCCGTCGAGGCCGCGCAGATAGAGCGCTGCGGTCCTGCCTGGGAAAGACGGCGGCCACGACCCCTGGCCGCACCCAGCCTTGCTCGGACCGTCCCAGTAGATCGCGTAGAGCTTGCCGGGGGTCGTGACGCCCGAGTCGGAGAGCTCGCGTTCAAGCGTCGTGACGACCCATCCGTGCTGCTCCTCCATCTCATCGGCGGTCAGAGGCGACTGGAAGTAGGTCACGTCGAGGAGGCCGCGGGCCGTGTCGAGTCTGAGCTCGGATCCACCGGTCTGCGAGCGGAGCCACCTGTTCCACGACGCGACGGAGTCTGCCAGGACTCCGTTCCGATCGAGCCGCCGGTCGTGGCCACCGCGGGGGACTGCATAGACGACGTGGATCTGCGGCCCGCGCACGTCGTCGGGGCGATCTTCAGTGGCG
>JALZOQ010000162.1 GCA_030913835.1 Actinomycetota bacterium
GCGTGGTCTGGCGCGAGATCCAGTCGCTCTTCGGTCTCTAGTCTCTAGTGCGCCCGCCTAAACGGGCTCCAGGAGCTCTGCTCCCAGGACTTGCCTCCGCACATCGGACATACGGGTAGCGAGCTGAAGACCGCGACTCCGTAGCCGCACTCCGAGCAGTGGTACTCGCCCTTCGCAGGCTCCCCGGAAGCGAAGATCTGCACGAAGCCGGCGTCCTCCGCGGCATCCGGAGCATGGACTTTGTCCATGTGACCCCCCTTCCGACCACGATACTCGTGACTTCCATTGATGGTGATGCCCATACTACGCCGCAATGCAAACGCCTGAGCCTGAGCCCTGGGGGCAGGAGCCGGACCCGATCGAGCCGCGAAGCGCGCTGCGCCCTCCCGCCGGGATTTGGGCCGTCGGCGACACGCTGACCTGGGTCACGGGCCTCGTCCTCGCCCTCAGCCCGTTCATGGACTGGTACGCCGGCCGCGAGGGGGGTGCGGGGGGCTTTGTCCTCAGCGTGATCGGCTGGCACACCGGACCGCTCGGGAAGCTCGTGTTCCTGATCGGCGTCGTGCTCATCCTGCTGGTCGCCGTCCGCGAGCTCTTCGGGCTGGAGCTGCCGCCGGTCGTGCCGGAGAGCCTCGTCGTGGTTGCGCTCGGCGCGCTTGCGACGATCTTCGTGCTCGTGCGGCTGATCTGGATCCCGGACACCTTTCTCCCCGCGAGCGGGCGGGGAATCGGGATCTACATCGCACTCATCGCGTCGCTCGCCGTGATCGCGGCAGGGCTGCTACGAGCCGGAGAAGAGCTGTAGCGACCAGGAGCCCGAGCACGGCTCCTCCGAGTATGTCCAGGGGGTAGTGCACCCCGACATAGATGCGAGAGAAGCCGATCGCCGCGGCGAGCGCGTAGAACAGCCACGCGCGGCGGGGAACGGCCCGGGCCAGGATCAGCGCTGCGGCAAAGCTCGTCGCGGTATGGCCCGATGGGAAGGAGTAGTCGGTCGGCACCCGGACGAGCGGATCGGGGGTTGCGTAGCGCTCCGGCGGCCGGTCGACGGCCACGATTGTCTTCAGGGCGAACGCGAGCAGATCTGCCGTGGCGACCGCGGCCACGGTGATGAAGAGAACCGGCGGTCGACGGATGAGAGCTGCGACGAGCGCGGCGAGCGCGATCCAAACGATCCCGAGCGTCCCGATCCGGGACAAGCCGACGAACAGCCAGTCGAGCCACTCGACGCGATGCAGGACGACGAAGCGCTCGAGCTGTCGGTCGAGCTGGATCATGCGGCCGCTGAGCCTCCGGCCGATCGACCGGTCGGTTCAGACGGACGCGCGGGCCACCGCGCGTCCTGAGGAGGGCACCGCAAGCGGCGCCTCAGGCGGGAACGATCTGCTTCGCCTGGTCGACGAGCTGCTGCGGGTCGAACGGCTTCCCGACGAAGCCCTGCGCGCCGCGGGCGGTCGCCTGCGCGGCGGTCTGCGCGTCGACCTTACCGCTGAACATGACGATCGGAATCGAGCCGGCACCGTGGCGCTCCTGAATCCGGCGGAGCATCTCCCAGCCGTCGACGTGCGGCATCATCACGTCGAGCAGGATCAGGTCGGGCGCCTCGTCGTCGACGGCCGAAAGGCCTTCCTCCGCCCCCGCTGCCTCCTTCACCACGTAGCCCTCGAGCTCGAGGCTGAGGCGGACGACCTGGCGCACGCCGGGATCGTCGTCGACGACGAGAACTGTTGGACCGTTTTTCGGCTTGCCGCCTGGACCAGAGCGCTCGAGGAACGCGTCGAGATCCATGCGCCGGTAGCGCCGGTGCCCGCCCGGGGTGTAGAAGGCGGGGACGCGGCCGGTATCCGACCACTTGCGAATCGTGCTCTGAGCGACCCCGAGGAACTTCGCCGCCTGGCCGAGCGTCAGCCAGTCGGGCTCCGACGCGGGTGCGCGTCGGGACTCAGGAGGGTTCCGAAAGGCCAACGGAGGCGGAAATCTAGCGAAAGCTGGCCTAAGTTGCTAGGAGCGACTGGGGGAACGTCGCTCGTTGTCGGGGGTGCGATGGTCGTTCCGAGGCAGGAACGCAGGGAGCCCTGATAGCAGCGCTATCGGGGCGACTGAGGACGCGGCCCCGGGGGAGCAGCGCGGCCCGACGACACAGCTACGTTTCGTCAGGCCCTCCTACTAGCCGGTGGTCGCAGGCCCGACTGGCGGCAGAGTGCGTACCTGTGTAAACGGACCGGTCGGTTCGGGATTGTCCTGGAGCGCCTGGCCGACGGCGATCCCGAGCGCGAAGATTGCGAGCCCGATCGCGATCCGGACCGCCCAGCGCGAGACCGGCGCACGGCGCCGGAGCCGCCGCCGATCCTCCCGCGAGAGCGCGGGCAGGGAAGGGTCGATCACGGCTTGTAATCGACCGCGCCGCGGGCGTAGGCGTGGAACGCGGCGTCCTCCGCGAGCGCGGCGGTACGCGGCCAGCCGGGCACAGGTGCCCGTTCGGCGACGGCGTCCCGGGCCCAGTGCTCGGCGGTGTGGTAGGCCCGGGCGAGCTCCTCGAGCGTGAAGATGCTGCCGAGGCGCTTGCGCAGCTCCTCCGAGACCACCTCGGCCTGGGCGTACAGACGCTCGCGCGCCACGGGATCCCGCGCGGCTTCCTGAAAGCGGCGGTTGCCTTCCTCCCATTCGAGTCGGGCGCTCGCGACGGCGGTGGACATGGGCGGCGGATGCTAGCTGGCTTCGAACTCGTTTCAGAATGACCACGCGCTGGCAGCACACGCAGACGGCCCGTGCTTCATTTTGAGACGAGTTCTTTCTTAAGCGCTGCAGCAGGAGTCGGGCCAGCGCGGCTCGACCTCGGCGAGGATGCGCTCGCCGAGCTCGTAGCCCGGCCGCGCCAACGCGAAAGCCGCATGGGCGTGCAGGCATTTGAGGGCACCGCGGGGCGAGCCGGCCCCGCCGATCCCGAGCTCGAGGGACGCGCCTGCGTCGGGCCGCGCCCCGTCCTCATCCGCGAGCTCGCGCCGGATCCGCCGCTGCTCCTCGTCGGCACGCTCGAGGCTCGCCGCGAGCTGCGGGTCGGTGCGAGCAGCTTCGCTCCAACGCTCCACACCACCCACCGCCTCGAGCCGGGCGATCGCCGCCACGAGGTAGCGACAGGTCACGTAATAGGTCGTGGGGAACGGCTCACCGCAGCTGTCGTAGGGCGTCTGCTCGGTGACCGCCGGACGGCCGAACGGACAGCGCACCACGACCCTGCGGAACGCGCGCGGCTCGCGCCCGAGTTGCCGGCGCAGAACGGTGAGATCATCCACTCAGGGCGATGCTAATCGGCCCTAACCGCGGTGCGCACGCCTCCAGGCGGCGATGCCCCGCACGATGAAGAGATGCTCGCCCGGCTTGACGTATCCGAGCCGCCGCGCCTCGAGCGTCAGCGACTTCGTGCCGGTCGAGAGGGCGAGCCGCTTCTGCAGGCCGTTCCGCTGTGCGCGGAGCTGCTCGACCTCAGCCTGACGGCCCGCGAGGTGGTTGCGCGTCTCCAGGTAGGTGTGCAGCGGGCGCACGTAGAGGACGGCCACCAGCGCGACGCCGCCGAGGGCGAGCCACCGCAGGACGATCCGTGAGCGCGACGCGCGCCGTCGCGCCTTCTTCTTCCCCTTCGCCATCCCGCGCCACGGATTCGCGGCGCGCCCGTGCGGTCCTTTGAGGAGGGCTCGACGAAACGTCGTCTGTGCCGGCGGGCCGCGCTGCTCGTCCCGAGGCCGCGTCCTCAGTCGCCCCGATAGCGCTGCTATCAGGGCTCTGGCGAGCAGAGCTCGCCCCATTCCCTCGGAACGACCATCGCACCCCGACGACGAGCGACGTTCCACCGAGCCGTCCTAGGCGATGTCCACCTTGATCACGTTGGTCGTGCCGGGAATGTTCACCGCGGTGCCGGCCGTGATCACGACCCGGTCGCCCTCGGCGAGGACGCCGGTTCCACGCGCGGCGGCGAGCGACGCGGCCCACAGCTCCTCGACGTCGGAGCATTGATGGATCGGCACCGGAATCACGCCCCATTCGATCGCCATCTGCTGCAGCGAGTAGCTCTGGTGGGTGAGCGCGACGATCGGCCGGCGGGGACGCAGCCTCGCCACCGCCGATGCGGTCTTGCCGGTGAAGGTCGGCACGAGGATCGCACGCGCGCCGAGCGCTTCGGCCAAGTCGCACGCTGCGTTCGACATCGCCCAGCCGATGGTCGGATCCTCGCCGGCTTCGGGCAGCTGATGGCGATAGTCGAGGCTCGGCTCGACCGCGCGCGCGATGCGCTCCATGTACGCGACCGCGGGCACGGCGAACTCCCCGATTGCGGTCTCCCCCGAGAGCATGACGGCGGAGGTCCCGTCGAGAATGGCGTTGGCGACGTCGCTGGCCTCGGCCCGCGTCGGCTCGGCCTGGTGGATCATCGACTCGAGCATCTGCGTCGCCGTGATCACGGGCTTTCCGTGCTCGAGCGCCTTCAGGATGATTCGCTTCTGCAGCAACGGGACCGAAGCCGGCCCAATCTCGACGCCGAGGTCCCCGCGCGCGACCATGATCGCGTCGGTCGCCTCGAGGATGGCGTCCAGCGCGTCGATCGCCTCGGCTTTCTCGATCTTCGCGATCACATGCGCGTGCGACCCCGCCTGCTCGATCAGGTCGCGGAGGTCGCGGACGTCGGCTGCGGCGCGGACGAACGAGAGCGCGACGTAGTCGACGCCGAGCTGCAGCGCGAACTCGAGATCGGCCATGTCCTTGCGCGTCAGCGACGGAATCGGCAGCGGCACGCCGGGCAGGTTCACGCCTTTGTGCGCGCTGACGAGGCCGCCCTCGACGACCGTGCACGCAGCGCGGCCGCGCTCGACGGAGTCGACGTGCAGCCGCACGAGCCCGTCGTCGATCAGAACCTCGTGCCCCGGCTGCAGCATCTCGCTGACGACAGCGGGGAGAACCGGCAGGGCGCCGTTGTCGGAGCGTTCTTCGCCGACGACGTCGATGTGCTCCCCGCGCCTGAGCGTCACCGGCTCGTCGAGCTCACCGATGCGCAGCTTCGGCCCCTGCAGGTCGGCGATCAGTGCGAGCGGCCGGCCGACCTCCTCCTGCACCTCGCGAAGGAGCCGAGCACGCTCGGCGTGATCCTCGTGCGTGCCGTGCGAGAAGTTGAGCCGCGCGCCGTCCATTCCCGCGCGGACGAGCTCAGTCAACACCTCTTTCGAGGACGAGGCCGGACCGATCGTCCCGACGATCTTCGTGCGCGTGGCGGGCTCTGCGACCACGCTCGTAAGGTAGCGACGAGGGCGGTCGTGGCGAGAGTTCGAGCGGGTCGGTCAGGGGCGTGCGCGAGGAAAAGCGTCCCAGCCGGGATACACCGCGGCCGAGCCGAGCTCCTGTTCGATCCGCAGCAGCTGGTTGTACTTCGCCACGCGGTCCGACCGCGCCGGGGCGCCGGTCTTGATCTGGCCAGCGTTCGTGGCGACCGCCAGGTCGGCGATGGTCGTGTCCTCCGTCTCGCCCGATCGATGGGAGATCACGACCGTGTAGCCCGCGGCGTGCGCAATCCGGATCGCCTCGAGCGTCTCGGTCAGCGTCCCGATCTGGTTCACCTTCACGAGGATCGAGTTGCCCACGCCGCCGTCGATCCCACGCCGTAGGCGCTCGGGGTTCGTCACGAACAGGTCGTCCCCGACGAGCTGGACCCGGTCGCCGAGCTCGCGCGTCAGCTGCGCCCAGGTCTCCCAGTCGTCCTCGGCGAGCCCGTCCTCGATCGAGACGATGGGATAGCGGTCGACCAGCTCCGCCCAGAAGCCGGGCATCTCGGCCGACGGCTTCTCGCGGCCCTCGAAGCGGTACACGCCGTCCTCGAACACCTCGCTCGCCGCCGGGTCGAGCGCGATCGCAACGCGCTCGCGATGGCCCGCCCGCTCCGCCGCCTCGAGGATCGCCTCGATCGCCGCTTCGCTCGACTCGAGATCCGGCGCGAAGCCGCCCTCGTCGCCGACCCCCGTGCCGAACCCGCGCTCGTGCAGCACGCTGCGCAGCGAGTGGTAGACCTCCGCGCCTATGCGGAGCCCCTCGGCGAACGACTCGGCGCCGACCGGCACGACCATGAACTCCTGCAGGTCGATCGAGTTCTGTGCGTGCGCGCCGCCGTTGATCACGTTCAGCATCGGCACCGGCAGCGTCGTCGCAGCGTCCCCGCCCAGATAGCGGAAGAACGACACGCCCGCGTGTGCCGCGGCTGCCTTGGCGGCCGCGAGCGAGACGCCGAGGATCGCGTTCGCGCCGAGCCGTCCTTTGTTCGGAGTCCCGTCCAGCTCGATCACGCGCCGGTCTAACGCCTCCTGGCCAGACGCGTCCAGGCCACGGACGGCCTGCGCGATCTCCCCACGGACGTTTTCCACCGCGCGCGTGACGCCCTTGCCGCCCCACTCCTCTCCGCCGTCGCGCAGCTCGATCGCCTCGTGCACGCCGGTCGAGGCGCCCGAGGGGACGGCGGCGCGTCCGAGCGCGCCCGACTCGAGCCGGACGTCCACCTCGATGGTGGGATTTCCGCGCGAGTCGAGGATCTGTCGGGCCGCCACCTCGGCGATCGCTGAGCTCACAGGCCTGCCTCCTTGGCGAGATCGAAATAACGGTCTTGCTCGGCGAGCGGAAGCTCGGCCCAGTTCTCGTCGCGCTCGGCGGCCAGCGCCTCGGCGCGCTCGACCCGGGCGCGAAAGCGATCGGTCGCCGAGCGAACAGCCAGCTCGGGGTCGACGTTCAGCCGGCGAGCGACGTTGACCGCAGCGAAGAGCACATCGCCCAGCTCGGCGAACTGCCGCGGATCGGGCTCGGTCTCGGGCTCCGGCCCGGCACCGAGCTCTGCGCGCAGCTCCGCCAGCTCCGACTCGAGGTCGGCGAGCGCCGCGGCGGCGCCCGAGTACTCGAAGCCGGCCGAGCGCGCGCGGAGCTGCACCTTGCGGGCGTAGAGGAGGCCGGGGAGCGAGCCGGGCACGTCGTGGAAGATTCCGTCGCGGCCCTCCTCGGATGTCTTGAGCCGCTCCCAGTTCTCACGGACGCGGCCTGCAGTCCGAGCTTCCACGTTGCCGAAGACGTGGGGGTGGCGCGAGACGAGCTTCGCGTGCACGCGGCGAGCCGCCTGCTCGAGGTCGCCCGCGCCCCGCTCCGAGAGCAGCAGGGCGAGGAAGTAGGACTGGAAGAGGAGGTCGCCGAGCTCGTCCAGCAGCTTCGAGTCGTCGCCCGCGAGCGCCGCGTCGGCGACCTCGTAGGCCTCCTCGACGGTGTGCGGGACGATCGTCTTCGCCGTTTGCTCGCGGTCCCAGGGACAGTCGCGGCGCAGCTGCTCGGTCAGCTCCTGGAGCTCGAGCAGCGCCTCGGCGAGGCTCAACCGGTGCTGGTGGTGCTGGTCGCGCTCGGCGGCGGCGCGTACCCCGGCGCGTACTTGATCTTGTTCTTGTACTCCTTCTTCACGTCGTTCACCCACGTGCGCATCTTCTCGTTCTTCTTGGTCTGGAGGAGCTGCTGGCGGATCGACTCCTTCACGTCCTTGAGCGGAGTCGTCTTCGTGGCCTTCACGTCGGAGAGCGCCTCGATGATGTGGTAGCCGTACTGCGTCTTGATCGGCTTGGAGAGCTCGCCCTTGTCGAGGGAGAACGACGCCTTGTCGAACGCCGGCACCGTCTGGCCCTTCGAAACGGTCAGCTTTCCGCCCTGAGCGGCCGAGCCGGGATCCTTCGAGTTCTTCTTCGCGAGCTTCGCGAAGTCGGCGCCGCCCTTGAGCTGCGCGTAGAGCTGGTCGGCTAGCGGCTTCTTGGTGACGAGGATGTGCCGCACCTCGCGTGTCTCAGGCGTCTTGTACTGCGCCTGGTGCGAGTCGTAGTACTTCTGGAGGTCAGCGTCGGTGATCTTCACGTCCTTCGCGACCTTGTTGAAGATCTGCTCGGCGAGGAGCTGCTGGCGGATGTCCTTCCGGACCTGATCCTCGTTCAGCCCCTGGGTCTTGAGCGCCGCCACGTACTTCTTCTGGTCCCCCGCGAAGTACTGCTGCTTGATCTGCTTGAGCCGCGACTCGACCTTCTTCTCGTCGACCTTGACGCCCAGGTCTTCTGCCTTCTGCTCGTACTCGGCACGCTGGACGAGGTACTGCATGGCCTGATTCTTGACCGTCTGGTAGTCCCGGGTCCCCGCCTTCGGGAACGGACGGCCCTGGCTCTTGTACGTCGCCTGGGCGCGCTTCATCAGCTCGTCGAACTGCGGCTTCGTGATGTGGTCGGGCCCGACCACGGCGACGTCGGTCGAGTCGAGGCTCGCCGTATTGCTGCCGCCACAGGCGGAGAACGACAACACGAGCACGAGCAGCGCCGAGGCGAGGATGATGAGGCGAAGAGGTCTCATGGACAAAAAAAGCGCGCCTGTAGCAGCGGCTGCCTCACGCTGCTTGACGCGCCTCGAGTATAGCATCGACCAGCCGGATCGCCCCCGTAAAGCCGTCGTCGCGGAGCGAGACCTCTTGCTGAGCGGTCGTGTACACGGCCGTGTCGACGAGCCCGCGCAGCTCTCGCAACTCGGCCGAGCCGAGCACGAGCTGGCCGACGGTTGCCTTCCCGCCCCGGAAGACGAGGTAGTCGGCGCCGAGCCGCGCCAACTTCAGTTTCGCCTCCTGGATCGTGAACAGGTTCTCGACCGGCTCGGGCACCGGGCCGAAGCGGTCCTCCGTCGAGGCGCGGAGCTCCCGCAGCTCGTCCTCGGTCTCGGTCAGAGCCAGCCGACGGTGCAGGTCGATCTTCAGCGCCTCCGAGCCGATGTAGCTCGCAGGCACGTACGCGTCGATCCGCGCGTCGACGCGAACCGGCCGCGCCGCGATCCTGCGTTCGCCGGAGAGCTCCGCGACCGCCTCACCGAGCATCTCGACGTAGAGCTCGAAGCCGAGCGCGGCGACGTGGCCGGTTTGCTCGGCGCCGAGGAGATCGCCGGCGCCGCGAATCTCGAGGTCGCGCATCGCGATCTGGAAACCGGCGCCGAGCTCGGTGTGGTCGGCGAGCGTGGCCAGGCGCGCGCGCGCCTCGGGCGAGAGCTCGCTCGCGTCGGGATAGAAGAGGTAGGCGTGCGCGGTCTGGTCGGAGCGGCCGACGCGGCCCCGGATCTGGTAGAGCTGGGCCAGGCCGAGCGCGTCCGCCCGCTCGATCACGAGCGTGTTGGCCTGCGGGATGTCGAGCCCGGACTCGATGATCGTGGTCGAGACGAGCACGTCCGCGTCGCCGCGCAGGAACGCGTGCATCCGATCCTCTAGCTCGCGCTCGCGCATCTTCCCGTGCGCCACGAGGAAGCGCAGCTCCGGCATCAGCTGTTGCAGCTTCTCCGCGGCCTCGTCGATCGTCTCGACACGGTTGTGCAGGTAGAACGACTGGCCTTCCCGGGCGGTCTCGCGCTCGAGCGCGGTTTTCACGGCGTCCTCGTCGTACTCGCCCACCGTCGTGCGGATCGGGCGGCGGCCCTGCGGCGGGGTCTCGATGATCGAGATGTCGCGCAGGCCCGAGAGCGACATGTGGAGGGTGCGCGGGATCGGGGTGGCCGAGAGCGTCAGCACGTCGACCTCGAGCCGCAGCGAGCGCAGGAGCTCCTTCTGGGCGACGCCGAAACGCTGTTCCTCGTCGAGGATCACCAGGCCGAGCTCCTTGGGGATCACGTCGCGCGACAGGATGCGATGCGTGCCGATCAGGACGTCGACCTTCCCCGCGCTGAAGTCGGCGAGGATCCGCTTCGTGTCCCTCGGCGTGCGGAAGCGCGAGACCATCTCGACCACGACGGGGAAGTCGCGGTAGCGCTCGCGGAACGTGTTCCAGTGCTGCTCGGCGAGCAGCGTCGTCGGCGCGAGCATCAGCACCTGCTTGCTGTTCGTGGCGACGGCGAACGCGGCCCGCACTGCGATCTCCGTCTTTCCGAATCCGACATCGCCGCAGACGAGCCGGTCCATCGGCCGCGGCGCCTCGAGATCCTCCTTGACGGCCTCGATCGCGCGCGCCTGATCCTCGGTCTCCTGGTAGGCGAACGAAGCCTCCAGGCGCTCCATCCATTCCCCGTCGACGTCGTAGGCGACCCCGGAGGCCTGCTGGCGCTGCGCGTAGAGCGCGATCAGATCGCCCGCGAGCTCCTGGACGCTCTCGCGCGCCCGTGACTTGAG
>JALZOQ010000180.1 GCA_030913835.1 Actinomycetota bacterium
CAGGAGGAACGCGAGCGGCGCGAGGTGCAGCCCCTCGACCACGACCATCCCAGCCGGGCTGAACACGTCGAGCGTCCCGCGCCCGAGCGCGGCGTTGAGGATGCCCGAGCGTGGCGCCGCGAGAAAGATCCAGGCGATCGTGTAGAGGACGCCCGGCAGGGCCAGCGGCGCCAGTCCCGCGACGAAGAGCACCTTGCGACCGGGAACGTCGGTGCGCACGACGACATACGCAAGCGCAGCACCGAGGCCGACCGCTAGTACAGTCGAGCCGACCGAGAACCACAGCGAGCTCCAGGCCATCGACCCGAGCCGATCGGCTCCATACGCAGACTCGAAGTTGACGAGCGTCGCCCGTCCGTCCACGGAGAAGGCGCGCCAGACGAGGTACCCGAGCGGGAGGATCGTCAGCGCGCCGACGAGCACGGCCACCCCGGCCACCACCGTCGCCTCCGGTCGGATGCGGATGCTCTGTGCTGCTCGCTCGGGTTCGATCGCCGTAGCCATCATTCGGGCGCCTCGGCGCCCGGCGCGAGAGCTTAGACTCCCGCCGACCGTGAGCATCGTCCGGGCCCTCTTCGCACTCGTCGTCGCCGCGTTTGTCCTCGCCGGTTGCGGCGGCTCCAGTTCGTCCTCGAACGAGAGCGGCGACGCGAACGCGGGCGACGTGCTGAAGCAGCTCGAAGGCCTCTCCCCGCAGCAGCGAGAGCAGAAGCTCAGCACCCTCGCGAAGCAGGAAGGCGGCAAGCTCACGCTGTACACGTCGATGAACACGGATACGAGTGACCCGATCGTGAGCGCGTTCGAGGACCTCTACGACGTCGACGTGGCCCTCTACAGCGCCAGCGGCGACACGATTCTCGCGCGCATCCTCGAAGAGGAGAAGGCCGGCTTCCACGGGTCCGACGTCGTGCAGATGAACGCCCTCGGGACGATCAACCTGCACGACGAGGGTCTCCTGGCCGACTACGCGCCTCCGAGCCCCGACAAGCTGATCCCGGATACGCGCTTCGGCGACTGGACCGCGTACCAGATCGACCCGCTCGTGCTGGCCTGGAATACGAAGCTCGTCGAGGGCGCCGACGTCCCCCGGTCCTGGGAGGACCTGGCCGATCCGCGCTGGAAGGGCCAAGTCGGGATCGAGGCCGAGGACGTCGACGTCTACAAGACGCTGCACGACGTCTGGAGCGAGCAGGGCAAGAGCGAGGCGGAGATCAACGAGCTTTTCGAAGCGATCGGCGACAATGCGATCGTCATCCGCGGCCACGCGCTCCTGGCGGAGCTTCACGCCGCCGACGAGTACGCGCTCTCGATCAACTACGCGCACCGGCTCGACCAGTCGATCGAGGACGGGGCGCCGCTAGCCTGGCGCCCAGCCGTCGAGCCGCTGATCGTGGAGCCTCAGGGGATGGCGGTGATGCGCGACACCACGCATCCGGCGGCTGCGGCGCTCTTTGCAGATTGGATGCTCGGGCCCGGTCAGAAGATCTTCCTCGAGCACCATCGCTACCCGGTCTCGCGCAGCGACGCAGTCGACTTCGGAGCGCGCCAGGTGGTCGTCGACTTCGCCGACCTCGCGAAGGATCAGGAGCGCTGGAGAGACGCTTTCGAGGACATGCTCAGCCGCGGCCGCCCCGGCCCGGACGGCTGAGCCCAGCGGGCGCCCGAGCCTCGCCCACGAGCGCTGCTAGGGCTTCCGTGCGACGAGGACGCGGTGAGTCCCGAAGATCCTTCGGCGCAGGGCCGAGCCGTCACCCCAGCGCGCTGCGCGGTACGCAAGGCCCGGAGCGATCCGATCGAGTGGATCCGGCACGATCGCGGTGCCCAGGTGCTCGACCTCCTCAACGATGAGGCCCGCCGCTGCCAGGAGAGCTTCGGCGTCTTGTGCCGCGAGCGGGCGCCGGCGGGGCGGCGGCATTGGCCGCCCGACCGCGGCGACGCTCTTCACCCGCCGGGCGAACGGGTGGACGATCGAGCGTTGCCAAACTGCTGTGGGCGAGCGGTCGCTCCGCAGTCCGATCACCGCCCGACCACTCGGCCGCAACACCCGGACGAGCTCGCGGAGCGCCGCGTCCATGTCGAAGTACTCGAGCACTCCGACTGCGACGACGACATCGAAGGCTCCGTCGGGAAACGGGAGGTTCTCGGGGCGTGCCACGATGATGCGGTCCGCGGCGACAGGTACGCGGACGCGAGCGAGCTCGACCAGAGGAGGGGCCGAGTCGACGCCGGTTACGTTCCAACCACGGTCGGCGAGCGCGGAAAGCAAGCGACCCGTGCGAACCCCGAGGTCGAGCACAGTGCCCGGTTCGTCACCGAGTAGCCGCAGCACGGTGTCGATTCGCGCCTCTCGCCGGTACGCCCTCAGGTTGCGCTCGTCGTCCCACGAGTACAGCTCTCGCGCGACGCCTTCGTCATGCTCCGGCGAGGGGGGCTCCAGTGACGGTTGACCAAAGAGGGGCGCAAACAAGGAGACATCCTGAGTCCAGAGCTCGACACAGTTGCCGTCGGGGTCGAACACATACACCGACCTGTTCGCGCTGCGCCGGTGCTTGTCCCGCTGGGTCACCTCGGGATCGAGACCGGCCGCTCTCAGGCGGGTTACCGCCGCGTCAAAGTCACGCTCGGGAAGGTGCAGCGCGAAGTGGACGTGGGCTCCACCCCGGCCCCGGGCGGCTCCTCCGATTTGCGGGCACCACAGGCCGATGCGGGTGCGTGTCCCAGCCATGAGCCAGGTCACTTCCCGGTCGGGCCAGTGCTCGACGACGGGCAGCCCGAGTACCCCGGCGTAGAAGCGCTCCGCCGTTCGGAGATCCTCCACCTCCAGCGCCAACTCGCTGACCCCTGTGACCGGGATGCTCACGGCGTCGAGCTGACCTCACACGGCTCGTGGTCGATCTGCTCGAGGCGGACCTCGAGCTGAGCTCGGCGGGCTGTATACGCATCCAGAGCCCTTGCCGCGAACTCACCGCGATGAAAGCGAAGCGCCGTACCGGCCTCGAAGCTCGCGGCGACGTCGGAGGGAACGCCGCCCACCCCGTAGTGCGCCCGTAGCCTCGCGGCCGCGACACCCCGGCCCCAGCGCTCCATCCGCTCTCCGACCCGGCCGCCGAGCAGGGCCTCGAACAGCCTCTGGAGCCGGGGAGGACCGACAGGTTCGCGGGAGCCGGCGGCGGACACGGCGGCGTTCGGAAAGAATTCGTCCACCCATGGGTTGGCGACGCGGAGTACGTCGGGCGAGCCGGCGAGGCTGCGTGCGTGAGCGAGCTCCCTGGCGACGTAGACATCGCTCGCGAGAAACGCGAGCTGGTCCGCACGGACGTAGTAGTT
>JALZOQ010000193.1 GCA_030913835.1 Actinomycetota bacterium
ACGCCGCGCAGCACGTCCTCCTCCTCGCCGTAGGCAAAGCGCGTCGCTTCGAAGCGCACGCCGATCGGGCCGGCGGGCAACGCTTGAGGAGAATCCGGCTCGGGCAGCGTCGAGACTTCCTCGAGCCATGCGAACGAGCGGCCGGCCGAGGCGAGCGCGCGCTGTGCGAGGTTGATGATCCAGCCCATCGCCTCGAGCGGCCAAACGAGCTGGAGCAGCAGCGTGTTGAAGAGCGTGAACTCGCCGATCGTCATCTCCCCGCTGATCACACGCAGACCACCGAAGTAGACGACGACCGCGATCGAGAGCGCGGGCAGGAAGAAGAGGCCGGGCAGGTGCTTCGCCTCGACCCCGGCCTGCCGCAGGACCGTGTCGCGCACCGAGGTCGCCTTGCCGCCGAAACGCGAGCGGACATCGTCCTCTCGGCCGAAGGCCTGCACCATCTCGATCCCGACCACGGCCTCGTCTGCCGCCTCGGTTAGGTCGCCTTTGCGCTCCTGTACCTGGCGCGAGATCGGCATCACCTTGTGGGCGAACAGCCACGCGAGCAGCCCGATCGCCGGCATCGCCACCGCCGTGTAGAGCGCAAGCATGGGCGACACGACGACGAGCACGATTCCGGCGCCGATGATCATCATCACGCTCTGCGCGCCCTGCACCATCCCCCAGCCGATGAAGTAACGGATTGGGTACAGGTCGTTGGTCGCGCGTGACACGACCTGCCCGGTCGCATGCCGGTCGTAGAACGCGCGCGGGAAGCGCAGGTACGCGTCGAAGAGGAGCTCCCGCATACGCGCCTCTATGCGCACGCCCACGCGCGCCGTCGCGTAGCGCCGCGTGAAGTTGATCACCGCCCGCACGATCGCGAGCGCGACGAGGGCGACCAGGTACGGCCAGAGCTTCTCAGGCTTCCCGGGGACGACCGCATGGTCGATCGCGCGCTGCATGATGATCGGGATCGCGAGCGACAGGCCCGTGAACACGAGCGCGCACGTGAGCCCGATCGTGCCCAGGCGCCATTCCTCCCGCCAGAGGCGGAGCAGCCGCCGGAACGTGGGGAGCAGCGGATAGTCAGGCGGGTCGACGATCATCGGGACGTGCGTTCACTCCTGGGTCGGCGGGACGTGAGCCCGGTCACGCGCGCAGGCGCGAGCGGGAGGTCGAGGGCCACGGCGGATGTTCGGAAGACGACCGGTGGTGCTGGTCAGCCGTTCGGGACGCCCGCGCACGGCATCTCGCTCGTATCGGCGAGGCATGCGCTCATTGGACGTCCTCCTCTCGGCCTGCGGGCTTCCGAAATCCGCGTCTGAGACTAGCAGGAGGTCAGGCGGCATCCCTCCCGGGATTCGACGGATCGGGCCGTCGGAGTGCCTTACGCTACGCCGGTGACGACCTGTCCCAGCTGCGGCTCCGCCAATCGTGACAAGGCGCGTTTCTGCGACCTGTGCGGAGCTCCGCTCGAGGCCGGCCCGGCCGGGCGGGAGGAGCGGAAGGTCGTCAGCGTCCTCTTCACGGATCTCGTCGAATTCACGAGCCGCGCCGAGCAGCTCGATCCCGAGGACGTTCGGGCGACGCTCTCGCCGTACTACACGCGTTTGCGCAGCGAGATCGAGCGCCACGGCGGTACGGTCGAGAAGTTCATCGGCGACGCGGTGATGGCGGTCTTCGGCGCTCCGGTCTCGCACGAGGACGATCCGGAGCGCGCGGTCCGCGCGGCGCTCGCGATCCGCGAGGCGATCGCCGAGCTGAACGAGTCGGAGCCGACGTTCGAGTTGAAGATCCGCAGCGCAGTCACGACCGGCGAGGCGCTGATCGCGCTCGGCGCGCGGCCCGACGAGGGCGAGGGCATGGCGTCGGGCGACGTCGTCAACACGGCCGCCCGCCTGCAGACCGCCGCCCCGATCAACGGGATCCTCGTCGGGGAGGCGACCTACCGCGCCACTCGGAACGCGATCGAGTACCGCGCCGTCGATCCGGTCGCGGCCAAGGGGAAGGCGCAGCCGATCCCGGTCTGGGAAGCCCTTTCGGCCAAATCGCGCTTCGGCGTCGACGTGGAGGAGCGCCGCGGGACCGCCCTCGTGGGCCGCGTCCGCGAGCTCGGTCTCCTCGCCGACGCGCTCGCGCACTGCCGGGACGACCTGTCGCCGCAGCTCGTGACGCTCGTCGGGGTGCCGGGGATCGGCAAGAGTCGGCTCGTCGCGGAGCTCTTCCAGGTCGTCGACAGCGACCCGGACCTGATCTGGTGGCGCCAGGGACGCTCGCTCCCGTACGGCGAGGGCCTCAGCTACTGGGCGCTCGGCGAGATCGTCAAAGCCCACGCCGGGATCCTCGAGACCGACGCGCAGGAAGCCGCGGCCGAGAAGCTCTCGGCGATGGTCTCCGAGCTGGCGGCCGGAGTCGATGCCGGTTGGATCGAGGGCCATCTCAGGCCACTGGTCGGCCTGGACGCGACGGTGGAGGAAGGGAGCGACCGCCGCAACGAGGCGTTCTCCGCGTGGCGACGGCTGCTCGAAGGGCTTGCGGAGCGTCGCCCACTCGTGCTCGTCTTCGAGGACCTCCACTGGGCGGACGACGGGCTGCTCGACTTCGTCGACCATCTCGCCGACTGGGCGAGCGGCGTCCCGTTGCTCGTCGTCTGCACCGCGAGGCCCGAACTGCTCGACCGCCGCCCGGGCTGGGGAGGCGGAAAGCGAAACGCGGCGACCGTGTCGATCTCGCCGCTCTCGAACGGCGAGACGGCCCAACTGCTGGGCGCGCTCCTCGACCAGCTTCTGCTCCCTGCGGAGATCCAGTCAGCGGTGCTCGCCCGAGCGGAGGGCAACCCGCTTTACGCCGAGGAGTACGTGCGGATGCTGCAAGACCGCGGCTTCCTGGTGCGAGGCGACCGAGGCTGGCAGATCGAGGCCGACACCGATCTGCCCCTTCCCGAGAC
>JALZOQ010000214.1 GCA_030913835.1 Actinomycetota bacterium
CGCCGAGATCGCGCAGCCGCTCGAACCCGCCGAGCCTCGCGAGCTCCTGCGTGCACTCGACCGGGTCGCCGCCGATAGCCTCGCCGAAGCGGCGAAGCGCGTCGCCCGCGACGGGCTCGTTGAACCTCAGCGCGGCCGGGAGCACGATCGCGTTGAGCGCGCCGTGCGGCAACCCGTAGCGCCCGCCGAGCGCCTGCGCCATCGCATGGCCGAGCGCGAGCATCGAGCCGCCGAGGGCGGCACCCCCGTGCATGGCGCCTTCGAGCAGACCGCGCCGGCTTTCGAGGTCGTGCGGCGACTCGACGACCCTCGGCAGGAACTCGGAGATCAGCCGCGCGCCCGCGAGCGCATGCCTGTCCGCCTCCTCGTTGTGCCCATCTACGTAGAGCGCCTCCGCGGCGTGCGCCAACGCGTTCATCGCGGTGCCCACGGTCTCCGCGCGGGGAAGGTCGAGCGTCAGCCGCGGCTCGTACACCGCGCCAGCGAGCTCCGCACCGGTGCCGCCGCCGCGCATCTTCCGCTCGCGATCGCGGACGCCGAAGTAGGGCGTCCATTCCGCGCCGGCGTAGGTCGTCGGGACCGAGACGAGCGGCAGCCCAGCCTCGACGCCTATCGCCTTGCCGAGGTCGATCGCGCTCCCGCCTCCGACCGCGAGAATCCCATCCGCTCCCGCCGCCTGCGCCGTGGCCTCCTCGACGCGGTCGGACGGAACCTCCTTCCAGCGCGCAACCGGCTCGACGCCGAGATCGACGCCGTCCCAGCGCTCGCTCCCGACGAGGAAAAGCCGCTCGATCCCGAGCTCGCGCAGGACGCCGGGAAGCTCCCCCAGCCCCCAGCGGACGATCACGGGACGCGTTCGCGTGCGAACTCGAGGAACGCTTCGGCCGCGCGCGTTGTCGAGCGGCCGGTCGCGCGGACGACGGAGATCTCACGCGCCGCCTCGAGGCCCTCGACCCGCGCCGCCGCCAGCGTCCCCGCCCGCAGCTCCGGCTCGATCGACGAGCGCGAGATGAACGTGACGCCGTAGCCGCCCGCGACCGCGCTCTTGACCGACTCCTGCAGACCGAGCTCGAGCCGAACGTCCAGGTCGCGCAAGCGCATGCCGGCGCGCCGCAGCTCGTCCTCGATCACCTGCCGCACCCCCGCTCCCTCCTGCATCACGATCAGCGGCTCAGAGCGCAGCTCGTCGAGTGGGATCGTCCGGTTCGCGAAGCGATGATCCGGCGGGCACGCGAGCACGACCTCGTCTCGGAAGAAGGTCTCGAAGGTGACCGAGCGGTGGCGGCGGGCCGCGCCGACGACGCCGAGCTCGAGCTCGCGGCTGGCGACGAGCTCGACCACCGCGGACGTGTCCAGGACGGTCAGCGCGACCGTGACCGCCGGGTGCGCTGTCTGAAACTCGCAGAGCAGCAGCGGAAGGATCGCGCCGCCGGGGCCGCTGGACGAGCCGAGCTCGAGCCGCCCCGCGATCTCGGTCTCGTCGTCGCCGGTGACCTCCTCGACGAGCTGCTCCTCGAGCGCGAGCAGGCGCTGCGCGCCTCGATAGAGCCTGAGCCCGGCCTCGGTCGGCTCGACCCGGCGGCCGGAGCGGTCGAAGAGCTGGCGGCCGAGGCGCTTCTCGAGCGCGCGGATCTGCAGGCTGACCGCCGGCTGCGTGACCCCGAGGCGTTCCGCGGCCTGGGAAAAGCTCTTCCGCTCGACGACGGCGCAGAAGGTGGCGAGCTGGCGCGTGTCCATAAGCAAATCTCGGAGTTATATACTTGACGAACCCACGCGCTCCGAGTACACCTCCTCATGCATGGCAAGCAGTCGCATGAGAAAACTTTATCCGAGCTAGAGGACCCTCCGTCCTCTCAACGCGCTACGCTGGTCCTGGCGCGGCCATCCGTCCGCTGGTGGAAACACCGGCAACTGCCTCGGGCAGGAGTTGGACTGGATGGCGCGCCGCTTATCTGAGTGGCAGAAGCCAGGGGTAGTGCGCCTGTACCTCCGGGCGATCTTTCCAGGGGTGCATCTTTAGGCCGTAGGAGGTCAGCACGTTCGAGTTGTGCGGATTTCGTCCGCGCATGTACCGGGGCGCAAGGTTCATCAAGAACGTCTGGTCCGCTGGGCCGCCGCCAACGAGAGGCAGTCCTTCCTCGAACGCCTTTGCGGTCGCGGACGCTACGAGGTCGGCGAGCTGGAGGCGCGGTGTGTGAGTGTCGTTGCTGATCCGCCCGCCTATCGGGTCGAGGCTGTCCCACTTGATCTCCGTCCCGGTGCCTCGTGCGCGGAGAGCGGCTTCGTAGGCCGGTAGCTTCGCCACCTCGAAGTTTTTGACGTGGCTTAGCGTGTAGTGGCATCGGGTGGAGTGTCGCTCGGCGAGCCACGACATCCGTTGCAGTAGGTACTCGAACGTCTTCAGATACGCCGCGTCCTGGTCCGTGATTCGTGGTTCGAGATGCCGCTTACAGACCACCACGGCGATGATTCGGACGAAGTTCGCGCTCCCGATCATCTCTGACGCGGTGACGCGGTGACGGCGCTTCTTGATCTTCTTCCACGTCAGCTGATCCGTCTCACGTCGCCCTAATGCGTCCTTGATCCTCGCTAGAAGACGATCAAGCGCGACCAGGTTCGAGTCACGGCAGACAAGAGCGGCCAGGACGAAGTGGTCGCTCGACCTCCGCGAGTGCGAGAGCTGCCCGGACTCGTCGACGTAGGCGCAAAGAGGCACAACGAGAGCCTGCCATGCGGCAAGCCGAGACGGGCAGGGGGGACGTGCACAGCATGTCTGTCCGGCGCTTCGCCTATGGTCCCGCGAGGAGATTTAGTCGGTCCTCACTTTGGCAGGCCAGACAACACACACACTCGTTTTACGTGTGGACCCTTGGCAGAGGGGTATAGTCCCGCGCGATACAGCCGATGTAGGGTGGCGAGAGGGCCACGATGCGCCGGCGCCTCGATCAACAGACCGATGGACGCCCGCCCAGACATGTCGGAGGAGCTGATGCCGAGTTCTCGGCTCCTAACCGAGGCGGACCCGCAGGACGGCGCGGTGATGATCTTGGACCTGCCGATTACCGAAGCGGTGCGTTGGTGTGAAGGCGGTCAGCACTTCATCCGTAGCACGGAGTTCGACGTGTTCGGACAGGGCGCGACCTTGGACGAAGCCGTTGATGAGGCAGCCGCTGCGGTCATTGATTTGTGGCGCGTTCTGCTTCACATGGAGGACGAGCGCATTACGGATCATGAGCGCGAGGTTTTCCAAACGCTAAATGACCGCATTGTGCGGATAGCGAGTCGATTTGACGATTTGAATTACCAGAAGGTTCCTTTGATCAAAGTAAACTGGCCCCGGCGTCAAAGCGGGCAACGCGCCCCTAAGCGTTGGGAGCCAAGATCAAGACCAAGGAACTTCTCGCAGCCCTCACCCGCGTAATCGGCCCGTACGAGCGGTACTCAAACCACACGAAGCGATTTCGCGCGGAATTCATCGCGTCGGACGGAGTTCGCACTGCGCTGCATGTTCAGGTTGACGCCAAGGCGAAAGACGTGTCGCCGGGTCAGTGGAACCACGTAGCGGATCAGCTACGAGTCAAACGGTCCGAGCTCGAGGATTGCCTGACGTGGAAGGCCGAGGAACTGATCGACCACCTAGCGACCTTCCCCAACAGCGAGTTCAAGCAACCGGGGAAACCCCGAACCTAGTCCTTCGACTTCGTCGCCCTCGATTTGCGGGGCCGCGGCGCAACCGCGGCGGTTGTGGGCGGCGTTTCGAGCGCGGCCCGTACCGCCTCCTCGAAAGGAAGTGGTATCGAGAGTTTCCCGTTGCGTTCTCGCTTAGGCCTCGGGACTTGCTTCGCCACGCGTCTCAGCGTAGCGCAGCCTCTTGCCGGACACCTGCTTGAGAGCCTTCACCGTGCGCTGAGCGTCCGTGTATCCGACCTTCGTGCGAGTGTTGTAGCGATAGTCGAACTCTGCGAGGTAGCGCGGCAGGTGAGCCGGTGAGACGTGGTGGTAGACGCCGTCGATGCCGCGCTTGAGGATCGAGAAGAAGCCTTCGGCGCTGTTGGTGTGAATGTCGCCGCGTACCCACTCGTCCATGTGGTTCACGCTTTCGTGTGAGGCGAACTCGCGGTCGAGTCCACGGTAGGACGGGAACGAATCAGTGCGAAGATGCGCCGCGCGGTCGACGTTGTCGCGGATGATCCCCTTCAACTCCTTGCCGGTGACCGTGGCGACTCGGAACGAGCGGGCTTCGCCGCCGCGCTGAACGAGCGTCAGAACAGCCGTCTTGTCGCTGCCGCGTCCGGTGACGCGCTGCTTGGCCGGGTTCGGCTTGTAGGGATCGAGAGGCGCATAGCGGCGGCGGTTCGGCGGGCGCTTCTTGCCGCCGACGTACGTTTCGTCAATCTCGACCGTTCCGGTCAGGCGAGCCTGAAAGGGTGGCTGCTCCATCGCGTAGCGGATCCGGTGCGCCATGAACCAGGCGCTCTTGTAGGTGATCTTCAACATGCGATGCAGCTGGTGGGCGCTCATGCCCTTCTTGCTCGAACAGAGCAGGAAGAACGCGAGTAGCCACTTGTGCAGACCGATGTGGGAACCCTCGAAGATCGTTCCTACCGTCACCGTGTACTGCTTGCGGCAGGCAGCGCACTTCCACAACCGGCGCGTCTTGCTCTTGAGCGCGTAGGGCTTGCGCTCCGACTCGCCGCAGTGGGGACACACAGGGCCGTTCGGCCAACGGAGCGATTCGAGGTACTCAGCGGCAACGAGCGGGTTCTGGAATCGTTCGTCGTAGATGTCGAAGCTGAGGTCGTTGTCGCTGTCGGCCATGCACCTATTTTCTCAGGTTCGCGTGGGTTTGTCAAGTATATAATTACCGCAAATCTTATCCGACGAACTGACTAGCATCCCCCCGTGTCCGCCACGCCGCCGCAGCTCGAGGACACGTTGATCACGAGCTACAAGCAGCTCGCGCAGGCGAGCCAGGGGCGGGGCAAGGACCGCGTGCTGCGCAGCCTCGACATCGTCTTCGCGAGCCTCTTCCTCCTGCTGACGCTGCCGCTCACGCTCCCGATCGCGCTGGGGATGCTCGTCAGCAGCGGGCGGCCGGTCTTCTATCGGGGCGAGCGCGTTGGCCGCGGCGGGCATGTCTTCGAGATGCTGAAGTTCCGCACGCTTCGCCGCGACGCAGAGAGCCGGATCGGCCAGTATCTCGGCGCGGAGCTCGTCACGCGGACGCGCGAGGAGACGACCCGGCTCGGCGCCTGGCTGCGAGCGACCCAGCTTGACGAGCTCCCTCAGCTCGTCAACGTGCTGCGCGGGGACATGAGCCTCGTGGGACCGCGACCGATCCGGCCGCGCTTCTTCGAGGAGTTGGCGGGCGAGCTCCCCGCGTACTGGCAGCGGCTCGTCGTCCGCCCCGGGCTGACCGGCTTCGCCCAGGTCCGGCGCGGCTACGAGACGTCGATGGGAGAGAAGCTCGCGCACGACCTCGAATGGATCGCGGACCGCTCAGTTCGGCTCTACCTTCGCACGCTCGTGGTCACGGGCTGGCGCGTGCTGGGGCAATCGTTGCGCGGATTCAGATCTCGAGCCGAGAGTCCTCGAGGTCGAGGTCGCGCGTGACCCGGTACATGGTCTCGTCGTTGATGTAGCCGGAGTTCCGCAGGCCCACGACCGCCTGACGCTCTGCCTCCAGGAGCTCCCGGCGCAGCCGTTGATAATCGGCCGAGCGCTCCTCGATCCCACCGTCGTCGGCGTCGTCGAAGCGAGCCCGGAACCGGTCGCGCCGGAAGCCGTAGAGCCCGCGCATGCGCTCCGCGGTGTCGTCGCGGACCCACTCCTCGGCCTCCAGCTCATCGAGCCGGCCGAGCGCCGCCTCGGCGGCCTTGACCCGCGCCTTCGCCTCCTCGCGGTCGGCGAGCCCATCGTCCTCGACACCGAGCACGCGGATCAGCAGCGGTAGCGTCAGCCCCTGGGCGACGAGCGTGGCGAGGATGACGCAGAAGACGAGGAACACGATCAGGTCGCGCTCGGGGAACGCCGCGCCCGCGTCGGTCGCGAGCGGGATCGCGAGCGCGGCCGCGAGCGAGACGCCCCCGCGCAGGCCCGCCCAGCCGACGAGCGCCGCGTGCTCCC
>JALZOQ010000244.1 GCA_030913835.1 Actinomycetota bacterium
GCGCTCGAGCGCGTCCCGGACCGCCGCGGCGAGGCCGCCGGGCTCGGCGTACACGGCGGCTCCGTCCGCGACTTCCCGCACGGCCGCATCCGGTGCCGCCACCACGGGTGTCCCGCTCGCCATCGCCTCCAGCACGGGGAGGCCAAAGCCCTCGTACCGCGACGGGAACACGAGGCAGGCCGCCTCCCGGTAGAGCTGCGCGAGCTCCTCTTTCTCCACGTAGCCGCGCAGCTCGGCGCCGAGGCCGCGCAGCTCGTCCGCGAGACGTTCATCCTTGGCCGGGCCGACCACCACGAGCCGCCGCCCGAGCTCGCGGGCAGCGAGCGCGGCCGCGCGCGGGTCCTTTCGCTCCTGGATCGCGCCGACAAAGAGTAGGAAGTCGCCTCGCTCGCCGCCGGGCGAGAAGGCCGGATCGACGCCGAGCGGCGTCACGACGATCCGCTCGGGATCGAGCCCGTACAGCTCGACGAGGTCCGCCTTCGTCCGCTCCGAGATCGCGAGCACTCGCACCGCACGCCGAGCCGAGCGCGGGACGGCCGCCTTGAAGACGAGCCTGTCCTTCAGTCCCATCAACTTCGGGTCGCGCTCGAAGGAGAGGTCCTGGACGGTGAGGACCGCCGGACACGGGCAGCGAGGAGGGATCGCGTGGACGAAGTGGGCGAGCGCCGGGCCCACGCGGCGCAGCAGCCTCGGCAGCGCAACGAGCATCCGCAGCTCCTGGCTGCGTGCTGTCAGCAGGATCGGCTGGATCCCCGCCGGCAGCAGCTCCGGGCGCCGGGTCACCGCCGCGAGCCGAAAGCCGTCGGCCTGCGCGGGCAACTCGTGCAGCAGTCGCTCGACGTAGGTCTCGTCGCCCGTGCGGCGACGACCGAGGACGTCCGCGTCGAGCACGACGAGCGGCTCGCTCACGCAGCCTCCTCGAATGCCGCGAGCATCGCGTCGCCGCACGCGCGCCAGGTGAACGAGCGAGCATGCTCCAGCCCCAGACGGCGGAGCTCGTCCCGGCGGGCGAGCGCCTCGCCGATCCCAGAGGCAATCGCCTCGGCGTCTTCTGGATCGACGCGGACGGCCGCGTCGCCGCAAGCCTCGTCCAGCGACGGGTGCGAGGACACGACGCAGGGGACGCCGCACGCCATCCCTTCGACCACCGTCATGCCGAAGCCCTCGAAGCGCGACGGCACGACCAGCACGTCGGCGCCGCGGTAGTAGCGCGGCAGCTCGTCGTGGCCGACGAAGCCGAGCGCGAGGACGTCGTCGCTGTGGAGGTCGGGCTGCGCCCCCCAGCCTGCGCCGCCGACGACGGCGAGCGCGAGACCGTGCGGATCGAGCTGATGCGCGGCGAGCAGCGTCTCGAGGTTCTTTCGCGGCTCCAGCGTCGCGACGGTGACCGCGTACGGACGGCCGAGGTCGGCCCGTTCGCCCTCCGGACGGAACCGCGGCTCGACACCGGGCCGCGCGACCCGGATCCGCTCGGGCGAGACGCCGAGTAGCTCGACGGTCTCGCGACCGGTGTACTCCGAGTTGACGAACAGGAGGTCGCACGTGCGCGCAGCGTTGCGGTACTTGGCCGAGTGCATCGACCTGGTGCGCGGCGTCGTCCACTCGGGAAACCGCAGCGGCACGAGGTCGTGGATCATCGTCGAGCGGACGCCGGCGCGCTGCGGGGGATACATCCAGTCCGAGAAGTGGAGCACGTCGAAGGGCCCGACAAACCGCTCGGCGGGCGGCCGGGCGGCCCGGCTCCAGAGCGTCCGCCAGGCGTGGGCGAACGGCAGGCGCTTGATGCGACGCTCGACCGGGATCCCCTCGAGCGCCTCGGCAACGAGCCTGGCGCCGGCAGCGCTCGTCGGTGCCCAGGCGACGACGTCGTGCTTGCCCGCGGCCGCCTGGGCCAGGCCGGCGAGCGATCCGCGGACGTAGTTCCCGACGCCCGTTCGCGGATGCGAGAGCGGCGTCACGTCGAAGACGATCCTCATCGCTCGATCCTCATCGCACGTACCGGAAGGCGAGGAAGTGCACGCCGAGGACGCGTCGATCCTGACTGCCCTTCTGGAGCTCAGCAGGGATGGCGGTCGGTGTGACGGTGAAGCGGACGTCGCAACGACCGTCGCGCCCGCGCTCGAGCGGGACGGCGAGCGTCGTCGGCTTCGCCGCGGCCGGATCGACCCGACCGACAATGACACGGCGACCGCTCCGCGCGATGACGGTCTGCGGCCGGCGAAAGAGGTGCGAGTCGCTCTGCAGGTCGACGAGCACGGTGCCGCCTGCGCAGTCCAGCCGCGTGTACGTCACCTCGGGTCCCGACCACGTGTCCGCGGCCCAGAGCCCGGTAGTCAGCTGCGCGACGCGGAGCGTGCCGGGCACGCGCAGGAGGACGACACCTTTCTTCTCGTCGGAGGCGAGCACCGAGCCGGCGAGCGGCGTCAGGGCGTCCGTGAGCGCGTAGCGGGCGCGCGCCGCCCTCCCGGCGAGCGTCCGCAGCGTGCCGTCACGCGGATCGATCATCACCATGCTCGCCGGGAGCCCGCCTCCCAGCCCCGCCCCGAGGTCGTAGACCGGCCCGACGCTGCGGTTGAAGAACTCGTTCTCCCAGAGCGTGAACGCCTTCGCCCGTCCGGTCCAGAGGAACGCCACCCGCGCATCGCGGCCGACCCGGTCGTCGACCCAGTTGCGGTTCCCCGTCGTCACGCCCTCGAAGAGCGCGCCCAGGGACGCCATCCGCACGCCGTGTCGCCCGTTTTCGATCGGTGCAAAGGTCACGAGCAGATACGCGAGCACGACGGCCGGCAGCACGAGGCCGAAGCGTGGCGGGACGACGAGGAGCAGGGCGGCGAGCGCGATTCCCAGCGCGAGCGCGGCGATCCAGACCTGGTCGAGCGCGATCCAGTGATCCTGGAGCCACCACCACGGGAGGAGCTGCAGCGTGTCCGACTGCACCTGGACGCCGATCAGCGACGTGTAGGGCAGCAGCGCGAGCAGCCCGGCCACAGCGACCGCGATCGGGACGGCGACCCGGCGGGGCCTCGGCAGGCCGCGGTCGATCCAGACGAGCAGCGCGACGAAGAACAGCGGGGCGACGTAGAACAGGTTTCGCTCCTCGACCCGCTCGACCGTCGGGATCGACGCGAACGCCGCCACCTCGAGCAACAGCCACGACGAGACGGCGACAGCCGCGGCGACGAACGCCTGCACCGGGCGCGGCAGGCTGCGCGCACCCGCGACGAGCAGGAGCAGAGCCGCGAAGGGGATGACGCCCAGGTACAGGTCCAGCTCGGCCAGGTGGTAGAGCACCCAGCGCAGCACCTCCCCGACCTCGTAGTGCTGGTCGCCCACCACGGAGTACGCGCCGAGGATTCCCGTCAGCGGCCGTCCCCGCGCGAGTTGGGCGACGGCGACCACGATTGCTGCGCCGCCCAGCACCCCGCCCAGCACCCGGTACCGCGACAGGCCCGGGCGGCCGCTG
>JALZOQ010000255.1 GCA_030913835.1 Actinomycetota bacterium
GCCCAGCGCTCGAAGACGAGGGTCGCGTTTACGCCCCCGATTGCGAAGCTGTTCGAGAGCGCAACCCGGATGCCCGCGTCTGAACGCGCCTCTCCGGGGACGTAGTCCAGATCGCAGTTCGGATCCGGCGTACTCAGGTTCAGGGTGGGATGGACCCGTTGCTGCTCGAGGGTCTTGACGGTCACGACTGCTTCGATCGCCCCGGCCGCGGCGATCAGGTGACCGATCATGCTTTTCGTGGAGATCGCCGTCACCTCGTAGGCGTGCTGGCCGAGCAGCCGCTTCAGAGCGTGCGTCTCGATCCGGTCGTTGAGCGGCGTGCTCGTGCCGTGCGTGTTGACATGGTCGATCTCGGAAGCGTCGAGACCGGCGCGGTCCAGCGCGCGGCGCATGGCGAGGAACGCACCCTCCCCATCCTCCGGCGGCGCGCTCACCTTGTACGCGTCGTTCGTGGTTCCGTAGCCGCGCAGCTCTGCGTAGATCCGCGCACCACGCTGCAGCGCGTGTCCGAGGTCTTCGAGGACCACCATCGCTGCACCCTCGCCGACGACGCACCCGTCCCGCGTCAGGTCGAACGGCCGGCTTGCGGTCGCGCCGGCCGCGCTTCTGCCGGTGACCGCGCCGAGCGCACAGAACGCCGTCAGGTCCACCAGGTTCAACATGCTGTCGGCGCCCCCCGCGACGATGATGTCCGCGTCGCCACGCGCGACGGACGCCGCCCCTTCCCCGATCGCCTGCGCACCGGCAGCGCAGAGACTGACGAGCGTGAGCGATGGACCGGTCGCGCGGTAGCGCATGGCGACATACGAGGAGGCAAGCGAGGGGCACTGCTGGAGAAATTCCACCGGGTTGAGCTGCACGATGAAGTCGCCGGCCCGCCGGAACAGCTGCTCCGCAGAAAGGTCGCCCCACTCCGCGCGATCCGCGAACGCGGCCCGGATCACATGCTCGATGAAGCGGCGTCCGCTCAGGCCCGTCCCAATCGAGACGCCTACCCGGGACCTGTCGAGCGCGCGACTCCCCCCGTCGAGCAGCTGGGCCTCCAAGTCGGCGTCGACGAGCGCGCCGCTTGCGGCGCAGAGCGCCCAGACATGGACGGGATCCATCATCCGGACGTTCCTCAGCGTGTCGCGGTCGGAGATGAAATCGCGCGCGTCGAACCCTTCGACCGACGCGCCGATCGTGCAGGGACACGAAGTGGTGTCGAAATGCGCGATCTCGCGGATGGCGCTCTCGCCTGCGAGCAAGCGGCGGAAGAGCTGGTCCGGGTCATTGCCGAGCGGGCTGACGACGCCCAGGCCTGTGACGACGACGCGCCTCTCGACCGGCATCACACGGGCCGCAGGTAGTCATCGGTGCGCTCGAGCACAGTCCGAAGATCCGCGGATTGGTCGACGGCCTTCGCATAGAGCGGGTGGTCTCCGCGCGGCGTCCCGGCCAGAGTGAGGCGCGCGCGGGCGACGACGACATCGGCGACCGTCGCCTCGGCATCCATCGTAACGGCGCCGGATTCGCGCCCGCGGATCCTGGCGGTGATCCGCACTTGGTCGCCCGGCACGATGGGCTTGAGAAAGCGTGCGCGCTCGATGCCGCCGAGCACGAGCATGGGTTCAGGATCACCGCGCGCGGCCGCGCTTCGCGTCACGAGGTATCCGGACGCTTGCGCGAAGGCCTCCAGGAGGAGGGCGCCGGGGAAGAGTGGAAGCCCCGGGAAGTGGTGCTCGAGGTACGACGCCTCGAGCGACACGTTCTTGATCGCGACGATCCGCTCGTCAACAACGAGCTCGAGCACGCGGTCGATCAGGAGGTATCGCATCTCAGCCGTGCGCGCGGGGCGAGAGAATGACGGTCGCGACGGCGTGACCGTTGTGGATCCGGCTTCGCGCGTCGACTTTGAAGAGGCGCATGACGGCCGTCAGCGCTCCGGTGACTCGGATCTCTGCCGCGCCCTCCGCAAGCGCGACCTCGACGTTTCGGAGCGGCATACCTGCCACCGATCCGGTCCCGACCGCCTTCAGGAACGCCTCCTTCACGGCGAAGGCCATCGCGAGCTCCGAGTCGGATCGAGCGAGCTCCGACGGCGTGAACACCTCCGCGAGGAACGTGGCGTCGTAGCGCTTCCGCAGGCGCGCGACACGCTCGAGGCTCGCGATGTCGCAGCCGGCACGTCGGTGAGTCACGGGGCGCGCTTCCAGTGCCCGTCCTCGGCGAGATCCGCGAACGAGACCACGCGGCGTAGCTCGCGACGGCGTGGCGAGGGCGGGCTCTCCGCAGGCTGTCCCACCGTAACGACAAGGGCCAGCTCCAGAACTTCTGGCAGGGACATCGCAATATTGATCCAGCCGCGGGCGAACGGCACGGGCCCTGCCATCGCGCATGTTCCGAGGCCCGTCGCCTGCGCAGCGAGCATCAGGTTCTCGAGCGC
>JALZOQ010000302.1 GCA_030913835.1 Actinomycetota bacterium
GCGCTCGACCAGCTGATCGAGCGCCACGAGATCCTCCGCACCAGCATCGTGCACGAGCCCGGCGGGCTGATGCAGGTCGTTCACGAGCGCGTCGAGCCAGATCTCACATTCGAGGGTGCCTCCTCGACGAGCCCGTCCGTGCAAAAGTTGGCAGAGCGGGCGAGCGCCTTTGCCGAGCGTCCGTTCGACGTCATCACCGCGCCGCTGTGGCGCGTCCTGCTTATCCGGCTGCGCGCCGACCAGCACGTCGTCGTCCTCGCCATGCATCGTGCGGTGGGCGACGCGTCGACGGTCGCGCGCGTCTTGGAAGAGCTCCTCGCGCTCATCGACCCTCCCACCGGCGGAACGGACGGCCGCTTCCAGCCTGCGCCGCGGCAATACGGCGAGTACGCCAGGCGCCAGCGCTCGATCGACGAGGCGGTCCTCGACGGCCAGAAGGCGTACTGGCTTGAGTACCTCGAGGGCGAGGTGGAGCCGGCGGCGCTTCCGATGTATGGAACGCGCCCACCTGTGCGGAGCGCACATGACGGCTGGCATCGCCTCGTGCTCCCGCCGGAGCTTGCCGCGAACGCCGACCGGTTCGCCGCCCGCTCCGGCTGCCCGCTGGCGGCGGTCGTGACTGCGGTCTTCGCGGCGTTGCTCTATCGGTACGGGGCCCGCTCCGAGGTCGCCTTCGGACACACTCTGCGCGTCCGCTCCGGCCACGGGGACGCAGTCCTCGGGCCCTGCGGCAACCTGGCCGTGATGCGGCTGGTGGTCGCTGAGGAGACCACGTTCGACGAGGTTCTCGCCGTGGCCGCGGCCCGTCTCGCACGAGCGAACGGGAACGGCGATTTCCCCTTCCAGCAGTTGGTGCGCGCGCTCGACATCCAGTGGGACCCCAACACCGCGCCGCTGTTCCAGCTCCTCCTTGACTCCGAGCTCGACATCGCGCCCGCGTGCAGTCTTTCGCGGCCGGGCGGGCTGCAGGTGGAGGAGCTGCCGACAGCGCCGGGAGCGAGTGGATACGACGTGCGGCTGGTTGTGCGTCGCGCAGCTGAGGGTCCAGCACTCGATTGGTGCTACGACGCGGATCTCTTCGCGCCCGAGCTCATCGCTCGGGTCGCTGAGCACTTCGTTCAGCTACTGTCCGCGGGCCTCGCCGATCCGGGAACGCCGATCGCCCAGTTAGCGTTGCTTTCGAGGGCAGAACGAGAGGCGATCGAGCAGCGCTGGAACACGACTCGCACGCCCTACCACCGGTGCGCCATCCATCGGCTCATCGAAGAGCAGGTCGCTCGGACTCCTGACGTTGTCGCAGTCGAGTTCGGCGATCTGAAGCTGACATACGCGCAGCTCAACAGCCGCGCCAATCGTCTGGCCCGTCACCTGTTGTCGCTCGGTGCGGCCGAAGGCGACATGGTCGCCCTGTGCATGGACCGGTCGGCGGATCTCGTCGTCGCCGTCGTGGCGATCCTCAAGGCCCAGTGCGTCATCGTCCCGCTCGACCCCGCTTACCCCCAGGATCGGCTCGCGTTCATGCTCGACGACGCCGACGTGCGGATGGTCGTCACAGCGCGAGAGCTGCTCGAGCGCGCCCCTCATCTCCAGGGCCGGTTCGACTCGTTGATCAAGGTTGAGATCCATGCGGCGAACCCGACGATCGCTACTCAAGGCGAGCACGATCTCGAAGGCGACCTTCGCGCGGACGCTCCCGCGTATTGCATCTACACGTCCGGCTCGACCGGCCGGCCGAAGGGCGTCGTCGTCGAGCACGGGGCGTTGGCGAATCTCGTTTCCTGGCATCTCGACTCGTGGCTCGCAGCCGTGGGCACTCGCACGCTCCTGTACTCGCCCATCAGCTTCGACGTCTCATTCCACGAGATCGCTGCGGGGCTCTGTTCCGGCGCGACCCTGGTTCAGGTCGACGAGGTCATCCGCTCCAACCCAATGGCGCTCCTGGAGTTCGTTCGGGAGCAGCGCATTGAGAAGTGGTACATGCCGTTCGTCACCCTCCAACAGGTCGCGCAGGCGGCACGGACCTCCTCGGCTCCCGGCCATTTGAAGGAGCTGATCGTCGGTGGGGAAGTCCTGAGGATCACGCCCGAGATCAGGGACTTCGCGCGCCGCAGCGGGTGCGTGATCCACAACCACTACGGTTCAACCGAGTGCATCGACGTAGCAACGCACACGCTCTCCGGGGACCCGGATCGGTGGCCGAGCGTCGCTCCCATTGGGCGGACCAACGTCCACAACATGAACCTGTACATCCTCGACCCCGCGCAGCAGCTCGCGCCCATGGGCGTCGCAGGAGAGATCTATGGGGAAGGCGACTGCCTCGCCCGCGGCTATCACAGGCGACCCGAGCTGACCGAAGAGCGCTTCCTGCCCAGCCCGTTCGGCATCCAGGGCAGCCGTTTGTATCGCATGGGCGACCTCGGCCGCTATCTCCCCGACGGCACAATCGAGTGCATCGGCCGCGCGGACCAACAGGTCAAGATCCGAGGCTTTAGGGTCGAGC
>JALZOQ010000307.1 GCA_030913835.1 Actinomycetota bacterium
GCGCATTGCGACGCGGCGGGACGCCTTCCTCGTGCGCCGGCTGCGTCCGGCCCTTCGCGCCGACGCGCTCGATGCGGACGCCGTCGAGCGGCACAGGCTCCTCGCCGGACACCCGTCCGCTCAGTCCGACGACCTCGATCCCGCGCGAGCGGGCGGTTGCCGCCGCGCGCCGTGCGCGTGGATCCCTCGTCAGCTCGCTCGGCGTCAGCAACAGAAGGCGTGGCATGGTCGGCGGGGACCTTAGCGGCGGAAACCGGCAGGATCCTGCGTGTGAAGCGGCTCGCCGTCTACTCCCACGTGCCGGTCGGGGACACGATGTCCAGTCCCGGAATTCGCGCGTACCGGATCTCCGAGGCGCTTGCACCGGACTTCGACGTGACGCTGATAACGCCGAGCGCCCCCGCACTCGAGTGCCCTGGAGTCACGATGCAGGGAGCGCCGGCAACGCCTGGTGCACTCGCCGCGACCCTGCGCGGGTTCGACGTGGTCGTGGCGCAAAAGCTCCCGGCCGGCACGGCGCGAGAGCTTGGCCGTGATGGTCCGCGCCTCGTCTACGACCTCTACACGCCCTCGCTCCCCGAAGGGCTGGCGAGCCTCGCGGCCGAAGGCGGGGGGACGCACGCGCGGCTGATGGTGGACGCGGAGACCAACGCTCAGCTCGTCGCTCTAGCAACCGGCGATGCGTTCGTCTGCACCTCCGAGCGGCAGCGCGATTTCTGGCTTGGCGGCCTGGCGTCGCTCGGCCTTATCGACATCCACGCCTTTCGCCGCGATCCAACGCTTCGTAATCTCGTGGACGTCGTGCCGTTCGGGCTTGCGCCCACGCGGCCGGTGGCGCACGGCCCCGTCCTAAAAGGCGTGGTTCCAGGGATCGGGCTCGACGACCACGTCCTCTTGTGGGCTGGGGGCGTGCTCAACTGGACCGACGCGGAGACCCCGATTCGAGCTGTCGCCGAGCTCGCCCAGCGCCGGTCCGACGTCAAGCTCTTCTTCCTCGGCTTCGACGAGGAGACGGAAGCAGCGAAACGCGCCGCGGACCTGGCAGCAGAGCTCGGCGTGACGGGAGAGTCGGTCTTTTTCGGCGACGGCTGGATTCCTTACGAGGAACGCGGCTCCTACCTGCTCGAGACCGATATCGGCGTGGCTGCCTACTACGACATCCTCGAGGCGCGGTTCGCCTTCCGTGCGCGGCTTCTCGACTACGTGTGGGCCGAGTTACCGATGATCACGACCGGGACGGACGTGCTCGGCGAACTCGTGGCGAGGCGCGGTCTCGGACGAGCCGTAGCCGAGCACGATCTCGCCGGCTGGGTCTCGGCTATCGAGGAGCTACTCGGCGAAGACGAGCGCACCCGCGCCGTCGAGAACCTGCGCCGGATCAGACCCGAGCTCGAATGGAGCCGGGTTGTCGAGCCGCTTCGCCGTCTCGCCTCGGAGCCCGGCAAGTCGAGCCGCCGGACGCCGTTGGCGCTGGCGCTGCGCGACGCAGCGTTGCGGGCACGGATCTCGTATGGGATGCGAGGTCCGGCCGGTCTCCTCCGGCGGCAGGCCGACCGTGCGTTCGGCCCACTTGCACGGCGATGACGAAACGCGTCCTCCTCCACTCGATCGGCGACGTCGGCAGCACGATGTCCGGCCCCGGAATTCGGTACTTCGAGCTCGCGAAAGCGCTCGCGGAGCAATTCGATGTCACGCTGGCCGTCCCGAACGAGAGTGACGCAGTCGTCGGCGGCGTCCGCATCGTGACGACGCCGCGCGATCCTGCCGCGCTCCGGAGAATGCTCGGTGCTTTCGACGCTGTCGTCAGCCAGAACCTCCCTGCCCACGCGATGCGATGGCTCGCTCGACGCCCGGTGCGCGTCGTCTACGACCTGTACGTGCCGCTGCTCTCGGAGCACCTGGCGATGCTCGACGTGGAGCTCGACCACCCGGCGAGCGTCCGGTTCCATGAGCAGGCGATGCTGGCGCAGCGTCTCGCGCTCGCCACCGGCGACGCTTTTGTGTGCGCGAGCGAGCGCCAGCGGGATTTCTGGCTCGGGATGCTTGCCTCACTCGGTCGGATCGATCTGGATGCCTACCGGCGCGACCCGAGCATGCGTGCACTGATCGACGTCGTCCCGTTCGGACTCCCCGACGAGCCGCCGGTGCCTGCGGATCCCGCGCTCAAGGGCGTGATTCCCGGGATCGCCGAGTCGGATCTGGTGCTGCTCTGGGGCGGCGGCGTCTGGAACTGGTTCGACCCC
>JALZOQ010000309.1 GCA_030913835.1 Actinomycetota bacterium
GGACTAGGCCGGGTGGGGACGAGGCGATGCGAGTCAACTCGACCTCGGCGCCGTCCGGCGCGGCCTCGCGGACGAGCCGCTCGACGGCGGCGGCGATCTCCTCGACGTCCTGGCCGGGGGCGAGCCGGATGGAGAAGTTCGCCTCGGCGACCACGGGTAGGACAGTCTTCTGCAGGTGTGCGGAGCCGCCGTCGAGGCCGTTCACGTCGAGCGCCGGCTCGGCGAACGTGCGGATGTAGAACTGCTCGGCGGCCTTCGGATCCTTCGGCCGAGCGCCCTGGTCGGCGAGCTCGTCCGCGCCCGCGGGAAGCTCGCGCCATCCGCTCAGCTCCTCGTCGGTCGGAGGGACGATCCCCGCGCGGAGCGGCTCGGGCAGCCGGCCGTCGCGCTGGCCGATCGCGGCGAACAGCTCGGCTGCGGCCTGCACTGCGTTGAGCGCCGCGCCGCCGTAGAGCCCGGAATGCAGGTCGCGCTCGCCCGTGCGGAGCTTCAGGTGGAAGTAGACGAGCCCGCGCGTCGCCACGTTGAAGGCCGGGACGCCGCGCCGGATCATCCCGCTGTCGAAGATCACGGCGGCGTCGGCGCCGCGCTCGTCGGCCTCCAGGAACTCCACGATCGAATGGCCGCCAGACTCCTCCTCGCCGTCGCAGCAGAAGCGCACGTTCACGGGCAGCTCGCCCGCCGCGGCGAGCTCCTCGGCGGCCTTCAGCAGCATGTACAGCTGGCCCTTGTCGTCGGCGATCCCGCGCGCGTACACGTACTCGCCGCGGATCTCCGGCTCGAACGGATCGCTTTCCCAGAGGTCGAGCGGGTCGGGCGGCTGGACGTCGAAGTGCCCGTAGCAGAGGACGGTGGGCGCGTTGTCGGGGTCGCGGGAGGCGCGAACCTCGCCGATCGCAAGCGGCTGGCCGTGCCAGTCGACGAGCTCGACCTCACCGCCCGCGCGGCGGATCACGTCGCAGACCCATTCTCCCGCGCGGCGCACGTCGTCCGCATGCGCGGGATCTGCACTGATCGAGGGAATGCGCAGGAGCTCCGAGAGCTCGTCGAACCAGGGCTCGGTCACGGACGCGCCAGTCTAGTCGCGGCTACGTGAAGAGCCGCGACTCAACCGACGACTTCTTGCGCGACCTCTAGGCGACGTCGCGCAGCTTCTGTGCAGTAGCGATCGCGCGGAGCTTCTTCAGGCTCTCGTTCTCGATCTGGCGGATCCGCTCCCGCGTGACGTTGAACGTCCGCCCGACCTCGTCGAGCGTGCGGGGATGCTTCCCGTCGAGCCCGTAGCGCATCTCCAGGACGCAGCGCTCCCGCTCCGAGAGCGTGCCGAGGATCTTGCGCAGCGACTCGCGGCGCAGCGCGACCTCCGCGGCCTCTTCCGGCAGCGGCGCGTTGTCGTCGCGGAGGAAGTGGCCGAACTCCGACTCCTCCTCGTCGCCGACCGGCTTCTCGAGCGAGACCGGCGTCTGGGCGCTGCGGCGGATCTGCTCGACCTCGTCCACCGTCAGCTCGAGCTCATGCCCGACCTCCGCCGACGACGGCTCGCGGCCCAGCTCGGCGCGCAGCTTGCGCTCGGCGCGCACGATCTTGTTCAGCTTCTCGACGACGTGCACCGGCATCCGGATCGTCCGGGCCTTGTCGGCAAGCGCGCGGGCGACCGCCTGGCGAATCCACCACGTCGCGTAGGTCGAGAACTTGAACCCCTTGCGGTAGTCGAACTTCTCAGCTGCGCGCACGAGGCCGATCGTCCCTTCCTGGATCAGATCGAGGAACGGCAGGCCCTGGTTGCGGTAGCGCTTGGCGATCGACACGACGAGGCGGAGGTTGGCCTCGACCATCTCCTGCTTCGCACTGTGGTCGCCGCGCTCGATCCGCTTCGCGAGGGAGACCTCCTGCGCGGCGGTCAGCAGCTCGACCTTGCCGATGTCCTTGAGAAAGAGCTGCAGCGCGTCGGTCGAGACCTCGCGCGGCTCCTCGACCTGCTCGGCCTCCTCTTCGCGCTCTCCCGGCGCCAGGATCTCGATCTGCGCCTCTTCGAGCGCGTGGTAGACCAATTCGACGTGGCGCTCGTCGAGATCGAGCTCCTCGAGCGCGAGGGCGATCTCGTCCGTCGTGAGCGAGCCGGCCTCCCGTCCTGCGTCCAGCAACAGCTTCGCCTCGTCCGTGTCGAGCACGTCAAGCCGCTCTTCCGGCTTGGTTGCGACAGTCCCCCCTGCGCTCACGCGACCCCTCTCGGTTGGCTCGGCTCCCTTGGCGGAGTCTCGGCCGTTTCGGATGCGGCGAGTCTGCCAGTAGCCCAGGACAACCGCCATGAGCCGAACGGCCCATCTTACCGTCCTTTGGTCCCAATGGACGAAAGGCGGACAAGGAAGCGATTTGCCTCCCTGGCGAGAGGAGTGCCAGGCGCCTGCGCGCGTGCGAGACGCAGCTGCTTGCGCGCCTCGGGGACGTCGTTGAGCCAAAGCAGGAGCAGCCCGAGGTGGAAGCGGACGGTCGGGGCGCGCGGGAAGCGCCTGGTCAGCGGCCCGAGGCGCGAAAAAGCGGCGGCGGGATTGTCCTTGTCGAAGCGGCCCACGGCGGCGGCGACCTGCGCCTCGGGGTCGCGAGGCGCGAGCGCGGCGGCGGCGGCGAATTGCCGCTCAGCAGAGACCGGCCGCTCGACGCGCTGGAGGGCGACGCCGTAGAGCAGCTTCGCGCGCGGGTCTGGGCTGCGCGCTGCGCGCGCCAGGGCCGGGAGCTGCTGCTCCGCCGGCAGGCTGGTCACCGATTTGGGCGCCGCGAAGCCCGGGACGAAGTTCGGCAGCCCGGGAGCGATCCGCGGATGCAGGAGGTCTCCCGCGCGCACGGCCGAGGGCGAGTCGGGCTCGACCCGCTCTGCCTCCCGCAGAGCGGTTACCCCGTCCCCGTTCCGGCCGAGCCAGATCAGCGCCAGCGCGAGATGGAGCCGCGCGAGCGCGCTGCGCGGATGCGCTTCCACGAGGTTGGCGATCCGCTGGAGCGTCCCGTCCGGCCAGGCGGAGAAAGCGGCCCCGATCTCGGCGTTCAGCGAATCCTGCCGGACGAAGATCCTCCCCGCCTCGGCGCGCCGACCGCGTGAGTACAGCCGCGAGGCCTCGCGCAGAGCTCGGGTTGCCGCGTCGTTGCGGAGGCCCGTGTCGAGCAGGAGGAGCGGGGCGCCTTTGCGCGGCGTCGGCTCGGCCGCATCGGTGGTTTCCCGCGCGGCGACGACGATCCCGACGGCGGCAGCCGCAGCGAGGGCAGCCGCGAGACCGACGACGATCCAGACGCGTGCGCGAGGGCTCATCGCGCAAGCGTAGGTGCCGCGCGCATCGCTACACTTTCGAAAGCAATGGCGACGTGCAGGGAGCTT
>JALZOQ010000332.1 GCA_030913835.1 Actinomycetota bacterium
GTCCAGAGCTCCGCTGCCGCGACCACGGCCTGCAGGGCCACGAATCCCGGGCGCTCGGTCGGCGCCGTCACGAGTGACCGCGCCCCCGCGAGAAGCTCACGCGCTTCAGCCAGCGTGCGTTCAGGCACCATCAGCATCAACACACGAGCGGCGCGCGCCTCGACAACGGCGCCGAGCAGGAGTATCAGCTCGGACACGCGATCGCCTCCCGACGCGGGCCCGATGAGGACGGCCTCCGAGAAGAACAACGGTCCGAGCGACCGGAGTGCGTGACGACGCAGCGTGTCGCCACTCGAGACGAGGTCTACGATCCCATCTGCGAGCCCAAGCCGGGGAGCGAGCTCCGTCGAGCCGCTGAGCACGACGATCTCCGCATCGACGCCACGTTCCGAGAGCAGCTCGCGAGTCAGGCGCGGGTGTACTGTCGCCACGCGCTTCGCGTGCAGCTCCTCGATCGCGGTTTCGGCGGCCTCTTCCGGGACGGCGACCTCGAGAGTACATCGCCCGTAGCCGAGCCTGAGAAGCTCGACAACTTGCGTGTCGCTCTCGCGGACCAGGTCTGCCCCGGTGACGCCGCAGTCGACGACGCCGTCGCTGACGTAACCGGCAATGTCGGGCGCGCGAACAAGGAGGACATCGACGGGCGCGGCCTGGCACGGGAACGCGAGGGCGCGCTCATCCGGATGCTCTGGCGACATCCCCGCGTCCGACAGCAGAGCGACCGTCGGCTGACGCAGCCGGCCTTTGGCGGGAATGGCCATAGTCAACCGGCCTGCACGGCTCGCGCCGGCTGCGGACGCGGTCGGCGCGAGCTGCGCGGCCATGTGGATCGCCTCGAAGAGGTCGCCGGTCAGGTGGTCCTTCATCGCCCTCCTGCCGGACGAACGCCCACACGGGACATCACGCTGGAGTGATTCACGAGCCGGTCGACAGCAGCCTGCACGCTGAGCGCAGTCGTGTCCAGGATCGGCACGTCGTGCACCAGGGCGAGCTCGCGGTAGAGGCGGCAATAATGTTCGTGCTGCGCCAGGTCGCCGACCGGCTCGCTCCGCTGGGCGAGCCGGCGCGCCGTCGTCGCGCCATCGGTCCAGCAAAGGACCGTCAGCGGCAGCGGGAGCCACGATGCGTGGAGCCTTTCCGGAAGGACCGTGAACAAGGTCAGCCAGTGGCGGTCGAACACCAGCGGAGTCGTCTCGTCCCCCTGCGCGAGTGCGCGCTCCACGGCGAGGTGTGCGACGTCGTTCGCCTCTTCAAACCGCTCCGACCCCCAAAGCCATGCGATGAGGTCACCGAGGGTCTCCGCGAACGGCTGTGCGTACGCGCCCCCGAGGCTTGATGCGAGGAGCGGCGCCAACGTCGACTTCCCGCTCGCGTCGTGGCCGTCGAGGACGACGATCCGGCGCATCTCAACTCCTCTCGCAACTCATCCGCATTTCAGAAGCTCTGGAGGCGTTCGATGCCGCGCGCCGGGCCGGCCGTCTGGCGCGCAGGACGGATGTCGACGTTCGCCACAAGCACGTCTGAAGGCTGCCGCAAGAGGTCCAACAGCAGCCGGGCGATCGACTCGGGCTCGATCTTCCGGGCATCGCCGTCGCCCTTTGGCCGGTTGCGGATCGCGCCCGGCGTTAGGACGATCGTCCGGACTCCGTCCTCGCGCGTCTCCATCCGTACGACCTCCGCGAACGCAGTGAGAGCGGCCTTGCTCGCGCAGTATGCAGCCCCGCCTTCGAACGGCTCCCGGGCAGCTTGGCTGCTGACGAGGACGAGGTCGCCGTGCGACTCGCGCAGGGCCGGCAGGACGCGACGGACGAGCCGGAAAACGCTGGACAGGTTCACTTCCAGCGAGTCGTCCCAGTCGGCGTCCGTCATCTCCGTCACCGGCGCGTAGCGGCGGACCGCTGCATTGGCGACGACCACGTCAACGCCTCCGAGCTCTTCGAGCGCCGACTGCGCGGCCGCGTCGACCGCCGCGGAGTCGTGGAGGTCGCAGCGGATCTCGCCGAGCCAGGGCTCGCCGGTACATGTCCGGTTCAGCGACGCGACGCGGAATCCGCCGTCGGCGAGCGACGACGCGATCGCGTGCCCTGTACCGCGGTTGGTGCCGGTTACGATCGCCCTGCTGAGCACGCTATGCGCGCAAGTCGGCGGAGACGGCCCCCCACGCGGTGAGGATCTCGTCCGCGGTGGCGCCGTTACGGAACAGGTCCTTGTCCAGCGCGCTTCCATCGGGTGCGCGCAGGCGCATGGCGTCCGGCGAAACCTCCGACACGGCGACGTACGTGCCGTCCGCTGATCGACCGATCACAACGCAGAAGTCAATCAGGTCTCGGGGCGCGAGCCACTCCCGCAGGACCTCGTTCGTCGCGAGCGCTATCTCCTTCATGCGCTGCGGGTCATAGCCGAGTTCCCGAATGTAATCCTCGGCGATCGGCTCGTCCTCGGGCTCGGTCCGGTAATCGAACTTCACCACCGGTCGCTCGAAGCGGTGGCCAGGCGGGAAGAGACCGGGGTACTTCCGGAGCGTCGAGCCGTACGCGGCGTTCTTGACGATCACCTCGAACGGTGGGTGGGGGCAGAACTCTGCGACGTAGGACGTCTCGTCCACACGGCGGACGAAGGCGACCGGGATCCCCGCGGAGCGGAGTTGGGCGGCCGCGAGCTCGTAGAAGTCGAGTCGAAGCTTGTCCGTGCCCGGCACGAGTTCGTCGCGGGCGTGAGTGAAGCTCGTCAGGCTGGGGATCAGCCGGACGAGACAGTGCCGCTCGCCAAGCGGGTAGAGCTCCTTGCTCCGCCCGACGATGGTTGGGCCACGGCCGACGGCCGCGCGGATGTCGAGCTCGCTCGCGGGTTCGGCGGAGGGCGTGGAGTTGGCGGCGGGCTGCATCCGGTTGCCTATTTGCGGAACAGGTCGGCGGTCTCCAGCCGGAAGCCGCACTCGGCGTAAGCCGCCGCAATCGCGTCGTTGAGAGAGTGGGTCTCGATGTGCTCGTCGAGCGCCTCGCGCAGCCGCGCGTCCACCTCGTCCACCGTGGCCGCGGTCGCGCCCTCGGGCGCCGCTTCCGCCGCGTCGAGGACAGCGTCGAAGTACGTGTGGATGAGCCCGTCGAGCTCAAGCCGATGACGGCGGAAATCGCTTACGCCGTCGAGCGCGAACCCGTGCTGCACGTGCGCCTTCTCGAGCGTCCGGACGCGGTCGCGCACGCGGTTTACGGTGGCCGCAAAGCTGTCCACGAGCTCGTCCAGGCCCTGGATGCGCCGGTCCGCGAACCGCCACCCGTCCCGGTGCGCCGGATCGAGCAGCCCGAGCCGCGCGACGTCCGCGACCGCTTGGGTCGCCGAGTAGAGGCGAAGCTTGCGCCGAAGGAGCTTCGGCGGGGCCTCGTACTCCCGCACGAACCGCGACGTGGCTCGGAGCGACGCGAACGACGTCAGCGGATGCCACGTGATGTACCCGAACATGATCCGTCGCTCAGCCCCAACGCGCGGCGAGAACCCGGCGTCAAGCAGGACGTCGAGCGCACGGTAGACCTCGTCGACGAAGAACCCCTTGTGGAAGAACTCCAAGTCGCCCGGGTAGACCGACTCGACACCGAAGTAGATGCCTTCCAACCCCGCCTCGCGCAGATGCGCAAACAGCTCTCGCTCCACGACGTCGGCGCGGCAGAAAAGGGTGAACCGGACAGGGAACGGCAACGCCAGGATCCGGTCGCAGAGGTCGTGAATCTTCTCGCGCCCCGCGTTGCTCTTGACGATGAAGTTGTCGTCCTCAAAGTTGAACGCGGTGACGCCGTGCTGTTGGTGCAGGCACTCGATCTCGGCGACGATGTTCGCGTTCGAGCGCTGCCTGTGGTGCTTCCCTTCCTGAAGCCGTTCGTATTGCACGACGGAGCAGAACGTGCACCGGTAGAAGCAGCCGCGGCTCGCGAGTAACGACGCAGGGAGGGGCCGGCCGTACAGCAGGCGGTACTCGTCGAGGACGTCACGCGCCATGAACGGGACCTCGTCGAGATCGACGATCTTGGGCGGCAGCGGGTTCCGGATCAACAGCCCTCCGTCGTCGAGGTAGACGACACCGGGGATGTCGCGCCAATCCTCACCCGCCAGCACGCGCTGCACGAGGACCGGGAAGTTCCGGTCGGACTCGCTGAGCATGTACGCGTCGGCGTGGTCGAGCATCGCGAGGTACTCGCGCGTCTTGTCGAAGTAGGGGCTTTCGCTCGGTGCATCGAGCTCGATGGTGCTCGAGCAGACCAGGGCCTCGGAGCCGAGGTCGCCCGCACCCTTCCCACGATCCGTCAACATCGGGTCGACAACGGGGCCGGTCGAAATCTGGAGGCGCGGGAGGGACAGCGGCCGCGGCTGCGGCAACTGCGGCTGCGCGGTCGGCGACGTTTGTCGCGGCAGCGGCTGCGGATAATCCGGCAGGATCGCCTGAACCGCGATGCTCGGCCCGTGGCCACCAAGCACGATGAAGCGGTCCGGACAGCGCAGACGCAACGCACGCACGAACGCAAGGACGTCCTTGACATTCTTGTCACGGAGCACCGAGATGGCGACGATCGGTGCGTCGCGAGCCGCCACCTTGTCGACGGACTCCTCGATCGTCCAGGCGCGCACGGACGGCTCCAAGATCTCGACGTCGAATCCCTGCTTACGGAGGCACGCGGTGAGAATGCACGCCCCCATTGGCTCAGCGATCTTTTGCTGGCCAAAGACGGAGCTTAGGAAGACGACATCCGGCAAGCAAGCCTCCGACAGCGGGCGACCTCAGGGGTCGTACCCTATAAGGGCCTGAAAGGTTTGTCAGCACCATGCTGGCGCCGCCCGCAACCCGCCTCTAGTCGCCGGCGCGCCGCGCGAGCTCCGCCTCGACGTCGTCGGGATCCAGGCCGCGCGCAGCGAGCAGCACGTAACTGTGGAACCAAAGATCAGCCAGCTCCGCCACGAGCCTCTCGTCGGATTCCCTCGCGGCCTCCGCAACCTCCATCCCCTCCTCAGCCACCTTGCCGGCGGCGATGTCGAGGTCGTCGAGGAGCGAGACAACGTACGAGG
>JALZOQ010000341.1 GCA_030913835.1 Actinomycetota bacterium
GGACTACCTCGAGCGCAGCGGCGCGACCTTTATCCACCCGTTCGAGGACGAGGTCGTGATCGCCGGTCAAGGGACGATCGGACTCGAGCTCGCCGAGCAGGTGCCGCAGGCCGACACCGTCGTCATCCCGATCGGCGGCGGCGGGCTCGCAGCCGGGACCGCGCTGGCCCTGAAGGCGTTGCGGCCGGAGGTGCGCGTCGTCGGTGTCCAGGCGAAGGCGTGCGGGCCGCTCGCGGGCGGCACGGAGTTCGGCTTCACGATCGCGGAGGGGATCGCGGTCAAGGAGCCGGGCGAGCTGACCACGTCGATCCTCCGCGAGCACGTCGACGAGATCGTCGCGGTCAGCGACGAGGAGATCAGCGAGGCGATCGTCCTGCTGCTCGAGCGCACGAAGCTCGTCGTCGAGGGTGCGGGAGCGGCGAGCGTCGCCGCGGTACTCGGCGGTCACGTCTCCGGGGACGGCCCGACCTGCGTGCTCCTCTCGGGTGGGAACATCGACCCGACCCTGCTCATCTCCGTGATGCGGCACGGCCTGACGCTGGCGGGGCGCTATCTCGTCGTGCGCACGCGCGTGCCCGACCGCCCGGGTGAGCTCGTGCGCCTGCTCGAGCTCGTCGCGAAGGAGCGCGGGAACCTCGTGTCGGTCGAGCACCACCGCGAGGGCATGGCCGTCCCGATCGCGGAAACGGAGGTCGAGCTCACGCTGTCGACGCGCGACGAAGAGCACTGCTCGGCGCTTCTGGAGGCTCTGCGCGCCCAGGGCTACGAGGTCGAACGGCTTCGATGAGCCAGTCCGAGCTGCGTCGCCAGCGGAAGGTCGTCACCGTCCTGTTCGCCGACCTCGTCGGCTTCACGTCGAGGGCGGAGGAGCTGGACCCCGAGGATGTCGAGGCTATCCTGCGTCCCTACCACCAGCATCTGCGCCGTGACCTCGAACGGCACGGGGAACGGTCGAGAAGTTCATCGGCGACGCGGTGATGGGGCAAGTGCGCCGCGCGCTCGCTTTCGACCAGTCGGTGGGCGCAACCGGCTTCGTGCGCCGGGCGGAAACGTTGCTTCCGGCGTCCGCCTAGGTCCCGCAGCGGCGGAACTCAATCGTGCGCCCGCCGCGCGCCTGCCAGTCGGGGATCCCGCAGCCGAGCACCGGCCGCGCCTCGACACCGACCGACGCGAGCACGCTCGCCGCAATCCCGGCGCGCGCCCCCGATTCGCAGATCGTGACGACCGGCGTGCCGCCGCCGAGGTCTTCGCCGCACACGCGCGTCAGGCGGTACGGCATGTGCTCGCTCCCGGCGATATAGCCGTCGTCCCGCTCGTCCGACTCACGGACGTCCAGCACGCGCACCTCGCCGCGACCGAACAACTCCTCCAGCTCGTCGAGCCCGATCGGGTCGATCGTGGCGTCGGCCTCGGGCGCGTCGAGGACGCCCGCGAGCTCGAGAAAGCCGACCGCCCGCAGGCTCCGCGCGGCTTTCTCCGCCTCTCCGAGCGAGGAAGCATGGATGGCGATTCGCTCGGCCGGCTTGAGCAGGAAGCCCGCCTTCGTCGCGAAGCTGGAGCCGTCGACCGGGATGTTGATCGCGCCGGAGACGTGCCCTTCGGCGAACCGTTCGGCCGGTCGCACGTCGAGCACTGTCAGCCCGCTCGGATCTGCGAGTGGCTGCAGGGGAGGCTGGGCGCCCAGGAACGGTCCGCGATTGAGCTCGACGATCAGGTCCATGTTCGGCGGTCGCGGGGCGCTCGACGAGAGCGCGAGCGCGACGAACTCCTCCCGGTCGTCCACTGCGAGCGCGTCGTTGTCGGCGCGCTCGGCGCCGATCGACGAGCGGGGCGCCGCGCTCATCGACGCGCCGCAGAGCGATCCGGCCACGTGGCCCGGATAGACGGTCGCGCCGTCGGGCAGCTCCAGCAGCCGGCGCAGCGAGTGGAACATCCCTTCGGCGCCTTCGCGGGCTCCGACTGCGAGGTCGGGCCGCCCGATCGCGCCGACGAAGAGCGAGTCCCCGGTCAGGACCAGCTGCGGCTGCGGCCCGCGCGCGCGGTCGATCACGGCTAGGGCGCAGTGCTCGGGCCGGTGCCCCGGGGTGTGGATCACGCGCACGGTGACCGTTCCCACCTCCAGCTCGGCCTCGTCGTGCAGCTCGTCGGACGGGTACTCGGGCTCGCCGAGCGGATGAATCGACACGGGAACGTCCTGCTCGAGCGCGAGCCGTCCGTGCCCGGAGACGTGGTCGGCGTGCGTGTGCGTCTCGAGCGTGCGGACGATGCGAACGCCCTCCGCGGACGCGGCCTCCAGGTACTGCTCGATCGCGTACGCCGGATCGACGACGACCGCGACGCCGACCGCAGGGTCACCGATCAGATAGGAGGCGCAGCCGAGGTCGTCGTCGACGAACTGGCGGAAGAGCATGAGGCGAAATTACCAGCGGTCTCAGCTAACTATCCTGAAGTGTTGGCCCGGGCTTCAGCCAGAAGACGAGGCCGAGGGCGAAGGCGAGCAGCCCCCCGGCGACGAGCCCGGCGATCACGAGCAGCGTCCGGCCGCCGAAACCCTCGTCCGGCAACGGCGGCACTGCGACCGGATGGCCGTTCGCCGCCGCGAGTCGTGCGACCGCGCCACCGGCTTCGAGACCGGGGCGTCGACGGGGATGAAGACCCAGCCGGTCAGCAGGAC
>JALZOQ010000343.1 GCA_030913835.1 Actinomycetota bacterium
ACACCGATTGGACGCGGAAACGGAGGGGGCTCGTGGGGGAACCATGAGGTTCCCGCACGCTGATCACGTCAGGTGGAAATACAAAGCGTAGAGCAGCTCGACGGCCGGGTTGGAGGTGTGCACCTGAACGTCGGAAGGCACGTCGAGCAGGGCCTCGGAGTAGTTGAAGAGGATCTTGACGCCGGCGCCCACGAGATCGTTCGTTGCCGCCTGCGCCCCCGACGCCGGTACCGCGAGCACGCCCACGATGATGTTCTTGTCCCGCACGATCTCCGCCAGCTGCGGGTATTCGCTCACCTGGACGTTCCCGACGGTGCTGCCGACCTTGGCCTCGTCCGTGTCGAACACGGCCGCGATGTTGATCCCGTGCTCGGCGAAGATCGGCGAGCTCGCGATCGCCTGCCCGAGCCGGCCGGCCCCGATGAGCGCGATGTTGTGTTGCCCCTGCGTCCGGAGGATCTTCCGGATCTCGCCGAGCAGCGAGTCGATGTTGTAGCCGACGCCGCGCTTGCCGAACTTTCCGAATGCAGAGAGGTCGCGCCGGATCTGCGTCGCGTTGATGTTGGTGTAGTCGGAGATCTCCTGCGAGGAGATCCTGTCCTTCCCCATCTTCTTCGCCTGGGTCAAGACCTGGAGATACCGCGACAGCCGCGCCGCGACCCCGACGGTCAGCCGATCCGCCACACCTACTCCTTGTGTCGATGTTTGTGACAGTGCCGCGCGATTCTGCCAGTGCCGCCTTCCGCCATGCGGCAGACGGTCACGAGCCGCCCTCCGGGTCGAGACTTTTGTGCGACGAGCTTGCGACGGAGCGCGTCAGGCTGGACGTAGTACACGAATGCCCGCACGCCGTCGATCTCGACGACGGGAAGCCACTCTCGGTAACGCGCCTCGAGCTCCGGGTCGCCACCGATGTCGATCTCCTCCAGCTCGAACCCGAGCTCCTCGCGCAGGGCCGCGACCTGCGCACGCGCACGCGCGCAGAGGTGGCAACCCTCCGCGTGGTAGAGGACGACGCGCCTCCTAGGGATAGATCCCGCGGGTGATCGTCGCCTCGGCGACCCGCTGGACGGCGAGGCCGTAGGCCGCGAAGCGCATGGTCGTGTCGCGCTCCTGGTAGGTGTGCCAGGTCTCGTCGAACGCCTTCGTGATGATGTCGTTCAGCCGGGCGTTCACCTCGGCCTCCTTCCAGAAGTACTCCTGGAGGCCCTGCACCCACTCGAAGTACGAGACGATCACGCCGCCGGCGTTCGCGAGGATGTCCGGGAGGATCAGGATGCCCTTGTCCTCCAGGATCTCGTCCGCCGACGGGGTGAGGGGGCCGTTCGCGCCCTCGCACACGATCCTCGCCTTGACCTGGGCCGCGTTCGCCTCGGTGATCACCTGCTCGAGCGCGCACGGCGCGAGCACGTCGCAGTCGAGCAGCAGCAGCTCGTCGTTGGTGATCTCCTCGGCGCCCTTGAGCCCGGCGAGCGCGCCCGTCTCCCGCTTGTGCGCGAGTGCCGCCTGCACGTCGATCCCGTTCGGGTTGTGCAGCGCCGTGCGGGAATCGGAGATCGCGATCACCTTGGCGCCGTCCTCGGCGAGGAACTTGGCCAGGTAGCTGCCGACGTTTCCGAAGCCCTGCACGACGGTGGTCATCCCGTCGATCCGCAGTTCCTGCTTCGCGCAGGCCTCGCGGATGCAGAACAGCGCGCCGCGGGCGGTCGCCTCCTCGCGCCCGAGGGAGCCGCCGATCGTCAGCGGCTTTCCCGTGACGACGCCCAGGACGGAGTGGCCCTTGTTCATCGAGTACGTGTCGAAGATCCACGCCATCACGCTGCCGTCGGTGCCGACGTCCGGCGCAGGGATGTCCTTCTCGGGCCCGATCTCGTTGATGATCTCGGTCGTGAACCGGCGGGTCATCCGCTCGAGCTCGCCGCGCGAGAGCTCCTTCGGATTGCAGACCACCCCGCCCTTGGCGCCGCCGAACGGGATTCCCGCCAGCGCGCACTTCCACGTCATCCACATCGCGAGTGCCTTGACCTCGTCGAGCGTGACGTCGGGGTGGTAGCGGATCCCGCCCTTCGAGGGCCCGCGCGCGATGTTGTGCGTGACCCGGTGGCCCTGGAAGACGCGCGTGTTGCCGTCGTCCATGGTCACGGGGATCGAGACCGAGACCGCCTTCTTGCACTCGCGGAGCACTTTGACGAGGTTCTGGTCGAGCTCGAAGACGTCGGCCACCCGTCGCAGCTGGTCTTTGGCGATCTCGAACGGGTTCTCGCGGAGGTGAGAAACCGGAGCCTCGGCAGTCGACACGGCGCCTTCCTTTCCTTCGTATAGCAGCGACTTTGTAGCGAGCGGCGCGAGTATACGAGGTTGGAGCTACCGAACCGTGAAGGTCAGCGCCCTGCGGCTGACGCGGCCGGGCTCGGTCGGATAGCCCGCGATTCGCAGCTGATAGCTGCCTGCCGCGAGCCGGTTCCCGAGCGGGTCGCGGCCCGTGAGCGCGAACTGGAGCTGCCCGGGGATCACGTCCCGGACGCGGGCGAGGAGGCCCATGTTGCTCCCTTCGTCGGTCCAGAGCTCGATGTCGAGCCGCGAGAGCGGATACACCTCAGGGCCGGCGTTCGTCGTGTCGACGCGGCCCACGCGGAGGTAGAGGAAGGCGGGGCCGTCCTTCGACGGCGAAAAGGTCCGCTCGCCGGTCTGGCCGTTGGGAACCACGAGCACGGGAACGCCCACCAGGTCGCTGCGGGCGCGTCCGAAGCGCAGTGCCCACGGGACGCGCAGCGGCGAGCCGCCGACGGGCTGCACCGAGACGGCGCCCTCGGCCGGCGCCGTGCCGACGGGAACGCCAGTCACGCGGAGCGTGATCCGGACGCGCGTTCCCTGTCCGCGGAGCAGCGTGATCGCACGCGGCCGCGCCTCGAAGGTGACGGGCGCCGCCCCTTCGGCGGTGCGCTCGACGCCGATTCTCAGCGTGACCGGGCGCGTGGAGACGTTCTGCAGGAGCAGGGTCTGCTGTGTCTGCCAGCCGGCGCGTGTCGCTCGGCCGAGCGCGAGGGTGGACGGCGACGTGACGATCTCGGTCGCGGCCGCGGCGCCCACGTCGACGATCCCGGCGCCCTGGGCGGTCACTGCGTCGTCCGCGAGCGGCCTCGCGCTGGAGACGAGCAGGCTCTTCAGCGCCCGCGCGTCGAGCGAGGGCCGCGCCTGCGCGAGGAGCGC
>JALZOQ010000369.1 GCA_030913835.1 Actinomycetota bacterium
GCGCGAGCGCGATCTTCTCGCTCGTCGCCTCGGCGTGGACGTCAAGCACGATCACCGGCGTCGTGCGAGCGGCTTCCTCCACCAGCTCGTCCACGATCTCGAAGGGCGCGTGGGCCACCTCGAGGAACAAAGCTCCCATGACGTTCAGGACGGCGACCGGCGTTCCGTCCCGCGCCGGCGCGGTGGTCCAGCCTCGCCCCGGCGTCTCGGCCGCAAAGTTGGCCGGCCGGACGACGCGGTCGGACGCGGCGAGGTAGTCGCCGATCCCGCGCTGCCGCCAGGTGTGGTTTCCGAGCGTGATCACGTCGGCCCCCGCGGCGAGCATCCGGTCCGCAAGCTTCCCCGTGATCCCCGCACCGTCGGCTGCGTTCTCCCCGTTCACGATGCAGAAGTCGACGTCGAGCTCGTCCCGCAGGCCCGGCAGGCGATCTTCGAGCGCCCGACGGCCGGGCGCGCCGAAGACGTCGCCGACGAAGAGGATGCGCATCTATTACGGGAGAGTGAGGCCGACCGAGGCGTGCAGTTCGAACGAGGCGTGGTTGCCGGCGTCGTTCGTGTACCGCGCCAGCGCCTGCTTCTCGACGCGAGAGAGGTCGAGGAGCGTCCCGAGCCGCGAGGTCCGCGCCGCCACGGCCGAGCCGACGTTGAGCGACGAATCCGGGCGGAGGTGCGTGACCGAGATGACGATCGACGGCGCGGCGGTCGGCTCGATGTCGATCCGCCGGCCGAACACGCGGTTGTTCACGACGAAGTCGGTGATGCCGACGATCTGCCCGTCGACGGGCGAGTACACATCCGTGCCCGCCGTGGCGCCGACGTCCAGCGAGCTGGTCGCGGCACCCGAGCCGCCCTCGAGCTGGTACCAGGCGAGGCCGCTGTTGCCGCCGCCGAAGATGCGGTGCGTTAGCCGCGAGAAGAGACCGGCGTTCGCCTGCCTGCCGAGCGGGTGCAGCGCCAGCGCGCCCTCTCCGGCGGCGTGGTAGCCGATCGCCGTGACCTTGCTCTGGGCGATCGGAAGCTGCAGCCGGAGCGCGCCCTGGGTGGCGAGGATCAACGGCGCGGGAGGCCCGGTGGGAAGGAGCCGCTGCGCGGGGGCCGGGGCGGTCGAGGCGACACGCGCGGGCGTCCCCGTGCCGAACGCGGTGAGCAGCAGCGTGATCGCCGCGACCACGCCGACGAGCGCGACGATCGCGACTCGTTGAGCGCGACGGGCGGCGCGGCGCTCGCGGCGCGCACGCCGAAGCTCCCTTGTTCTGCGGGCAGGCGGCATTCGCCGCACCGTAACGAACTCCTCCCGGGGTAGCAACTCGGCCTCGAGGCCGGGAGCTTGTAACAGTCGAATCCGTGGCGGAATCGGAGGTTCCTCCCAGAGATCGTGACGGTCGAGCGCGAGGGCTCCATCCTCCCATGCCGACCAGTCCCATTCCGGCGGTCGGAGCGCTCCGAGGCGCCGACTCGGCGGCGCCGTTTTCAGTTCGTGCGAGCTCTGCTCGCGCGAACGTCTGCAGCGCCGACTCGGCGCCGCCGTTCCCAGTTCGCGCGAGCTTTGCTCGCGCGAACGTCTGCGCTCCCTTACCACGCCGTCCATGGACTCCCGGGAACGCCTGATCCAAGCGGTACGATCGGCCTCGTGCCTGACGGGGCGATGACCCTCGTGATTCCGCGCTGGATCCAGCTCGTCGGGTTGCTCGCCCTGCTGCTGATGCTGTGGTCGGTGGCGGGCGCGGTCCGTCACGTCATCTTCCTGTTCCTCGTGGCCGCGCTGATCGCCCTGCTCCTGAACCCGCTCGTGCGCGGGCTTGGGCGGGCCTTCATCCCTCGCGGCTTTGCTGTCGCGATCGTGTACCTGAGCTTCGCTGGGGCGGTTGCTCTCGCGATCGTGGCTCTCTCGACGGTTGTCGTGAACCAGACGAGGTCGGCTTCCGGGCGGGTCGACACCTACTTTACGAAGGCCTCCGGACAGGGCGGCCAAACCCAGGCGGCGGCCGATCTTGACTCGTTCCAGGGCTGGCTCGACACGCACGGGCTCAAGCGCGTGCAGATCGAGGCGCAGGGCCGCGAGTTCCTCGACAATGTCGGCTCGAAGGACGTGCAGAAGTACACGTCCGAGGCGATCGCGTGGGCCGAAGGAGCGGGCCTCGCGCTCGCCGAGCTCCTGTTCAGCGGGATCCTGATCGTCGTGGTCTCGATCTACATGCTGCTCGACATGGGGCGATTCTCGGCCGCGATCGACCGGCGCTTCCCGCCGCGACCGGGCACGCAGCCGCTGCTGCTTCGGATCGAGAACGCGCTCGTCTCGTACGTGAAGGGCCAGGCGCTGCTGTCGCTGATCATCGGGTCGAGCGCGGGGGTGGGCCTCTGGCTGCTCGGCTTCTTCGGGTGGCTTCCCGGCGGCCAGACGTACGCGATCCTGTTCGCCTTGTGGGTCGCGCTGACCGAGCTGATCCCGTACCTCGGGCCATGGCTCGGTTCGCTGCCGCCGTTCTTCTATGCGCTCGTCGTGCACCCGGTCGCCGCGATCTGGGTCGCGCTGCTGTTCCTGTTCATCCACCAGATCGAGGGGCACGTCGTCGTGCCGAAGGTGATGGGGAGCGCGCTGCGCCTGCACCCGCTGCTCGTGATCTTCGGCCTGCTGGCCGGCGCGGAGATCTACGGCCTGCCGGGCGTCTTCGTGGCGCTGCCGCTGCTCGCGGCGATTCGGGCGATCTGGGAGTTCTTCTCGGAGCGGGTCGCGCTTGAGCCGTGGCCGGCCGAGGAGACCGTCGCAACGGCCGACGTCGAGCCGGCGCGACCCGTGGCCCCCGTGCCGCCGAGCGAGCAGCAACCACCGGCCGCAGCGACTCGGTGAGCCCGCCTCTCCTCCAGGCCCAAGGCCTGGGCCGGCGCTTCGGCGCACGGATCGCGCTCGCGCCGACGGACCTCGCCGTGAACGCGGGCGAGGCGCTCGCGCTCGTCGGGCCGAACGGCGCCGGGAAGTCGACGCTGCTCGCGCTGCTCGCCGGGTCGCTCGCGCCCAGCGAGGGAACGGTCGCGGTCGCCGACGGAGTCCGGGTCGGCTGGGTCCCGCAGCGTCCCGCGCACTACGGTCGGCTGTCGCCGCGAGAGAACCTCGCGCTGTTCGCACGGCTCGAGGGCGCTGAGCCTACGGCCGTCGAGGTGCTGCTGGCGCGGTTCGGTCTTCCGTCCGACGGAGAGCCGAGCGCCGAGCTCTCGGTCGGGAACCGCCAGCGCCTGAACATCGCGATCTCGCTACTCGGGAGCCCCGATGTACTGCTCCTCGACGAGCCGACCGCTGCGCTCGATCCGGGCCAGCGCCGCCGGCTCTGGGAGACCGTCGACCAGGTGCGGGAGAGCGGGGGCGCGGTTGTCTTCGCGACGCAGAACCTCGACGAGGTCGAGCGGCACGCCGGCCGGGTCGCGGTGCTGCGCGCCGGTGAGCTCGTGTTCGCCGGCCCTCCCGCTGAGTACGAGCGCGAGTTCGCGGAGGACGTCTTCGCGTGAGGCGGTCCTTGCTCGTCCTGGCGAAGGATTTGCGGGTGCTCCGCCGCTCGCCGCTCCTCCTCGGGGTCCTGATCGCGTATCCGGTCGTGATCGCCCTGCTCGTCGGGCTCGTTGCCGGGTACGCAAACGCCAAGCCGCGGGTGGCGCTCGTCGACGAGGACGGGCTGCCCCCGAAGATCGTCGTCGGCGGCCACACCTTCCACGTCAACTCGACGATCGACCGAGTCAGCCGCAACGTCCGGCTCGTGCGGCTCTCGCCCGAGGAGGCTGACCGCCAGCTTCGCACCGGCAGAGTCGTGGCGACGATCACGGTTCCGCCGGGCTTCGTGGACGACCTGAAGCAGATGGTGAAGAGCCCGACGCTCATCCTGCGAACGACGAAGGGCGGCGTCGCGCCGCGCGTGAACCAGCAGGTGCAGGCGCTCGTCTACTCGCTGAACCGGCAACTCCAGGAGGCGTACATCGCGGTGAACCTGGAGTACGTGCGGCTGATCCTGCACGGCGGCAGGGGCACGTTCCTCGGCCGCGACTTCAGCGTGCTCGGCCTCGACGGCACCGAGCGCCAGCTGCGCGAGCTGCCGCGCGGGCCGCGCCTCGATCGGATTCGCCGGTTCGTCGAGGTCGCGAGGCTCGCGCTCGCGCAGACGGGCGACGCGCTCGAGGCCACCGCGCATCCGATTGAGCTCCGCCAGGCGCCGGAGGAAGGACGGACGTGGGCCCTGTCGGCCCAGGTGCAGGCCCACGCGCTCGCGCTGACGATCTCGTTCCTCGCGCTGCTCCTCGCGGCGGGAGCTCTCGCGGCGGAGCGCGACGAGAACACGGTCGGACGACTGGCGCGCGGGCTCGTGTCGCTCGGTGAGCTCGTCGCGGCGAAGATCGGCCTCGCCGTCGTCGTGGCGGTCGCGCTCGGGCTGGCGATCGCGCTGCTCTTCGGGGCGATCATCCAGCTCGGAGGAGTCGTCGGCGGCGAACCGTGGGGGCGGCTGCCCCTGCTCGTCGTCGGGCTCGCGCTGGCGGGCGCCGCCCTGGGTGGGCTCGGCGCGCTCTTGGG
>JALZOQ010000372.1 GCA_030913835.1 Actinomycetota bacterium
GCTTCGCGCACCCGCGCGTGGTGGTCTGCGTCCCGTCTGGCGTGACCGGCGTCGAGAAGCGCGCCGTCGAGGAGGCGACGCTCTCAGCGGGAGCCCGCGAGGCGCACCTGATCGAGGAGCCCATGGCCGCCGCGATCGGCGCCGGCCTGCCCGTGGCCGAGCCCACCGGGAACATGATCGTCGATATCGGCGGCGGCACGACCGAGGTCGCTGTCATCAGTCTCGGCGGCATCGTCGTCAGCCAGTCGCTCCGCGTCGGCGGGGACGAGATGGACGAGGCGATCATCAATCACGTCAAGAAGGAGTACAAGCTCCTGATCGGCCAGCAGACCGCCGAGGAGATCAAGCTCGAGGTCGGCTCCGCATTCGACATGCGCGAGGAGGTCCAGGCGGAGGTACGCGGGCGCGACATGCTCACCGGCCTCCCCAAGACAGTCGTCCTCTCGAGCGAGGAGATCCGCCGCGCGCTCGACGAGCCCGTGAGCCAGATCATCGACGCGATCCGCTCGACGCTCGACAAGACGCCGCCGGAGCTCGCGGCGGACATCATGGATCGCGGAATCGTCCTCGCGGGCGGAGGCGCGCTGCTCGCCCAGCTCGACGAGCGCCTGCGTCACGAGACCCAGATGCCGGTGCACCTCGCCGAGAGCCCGCTGACCTGCGTGGCCGTCGGGTCGGGCCGGAGCCTCGAGGAGTTCGAGGCGATCCACCGCTCGAACAAGGCCCGCAGCCGCAACCGCAACGGCCGCCGCTACTAGCAGCGACCGGCCGCCTTGGCCCTCACCCGCAAGCGTCGCTAACCTAAAGCGCTCTCGTGCCGCGCAATCGCACAGCTGTGCGGATGCCGGTGCTGGGCTCTTCTGTCCGGCGCTCCGCGTCCTCGCCGTATCCCTCACGCGCAGGAAACGCCCTCCGGCGGCGCATCCTGCTGGGAGTGCTCGTGCTGCTCGCGCTCGTGCTCGTGACCGTGTCCTTCCGCGAGTCGCAGGGCGGCCCGCTACACCGGGCTCAGGGCGCGGGAGCGACTGTCCTGCACCCGTTCCAGATCGCCGCCGAGCGCGTTGCCCGCCCCTTCCGCGACGTCTACGGCTACTTCGCTGGGCTCGTGCACGCGAAGTCGGAGAACGATCGCCTGAAGGACGAGTTGCAGCAGCTCCGCAGCGGCAACGTCCAGGCCCAGTCCGCCTTGCAGGACGTCGCGGAGCTCCAGGCCCAGCTCGACTACGTCCAGGGGCCGACCTTCCCCAAGGACTACCGCGGCGTGAACACGATCGTCATCTCCCGGCCCCCCGGCGCCTTCTCGCAGCAGGTCGGGATCGCGGCTGGTTCGATGCACGGCGTCCACGTGCACGATCCGGTCGTCACCGCGGCAGGCCTCGTCGGCGAGGTGACCGCGGTCTACTCCCGCGCGAGCCTCGTCACGCTGCTCACCGACTCGACGAGCTTCGTGTCCGCGCTCGATCTGACTTCGGGGGACGCCTTCGGACTTGTCTCGCCAGGCCAGGGCCGCGGCTCGCTCACGTTCGACCGCGTCCCGAAGGCCAAGACGGTCGAGGTCGGTGACACGATCATCACCGCCGGCTCGCGCACAGGGCGCTTCGCCTCGATCTACCCGCGGAACTTGCTGATCGGAACCGTCACGAGCGTCGGGAACTCCGAGACGGACGTCTTCAAGCAGATCCAGATCGAGCCCGCCGTCGACTTCGGCTCACTCGACTCGGTGGTCGTGCTCGTGAGCACCAAGCCGAGGCCGGAGCTGCCCTGAGTGGCCGCCGCCGAAGCAGCCAAAGCGGCGGGTCTCCTCTTCATCGCGGGGGTCGTCCAGGCCACCCTCGTCTCGGGCGTGATCGTCTTCGGCGGCGCGCCCGACCTCCTGCTCGTGACGCTCGTCGCGGTCGCGCTCCTGCGCGGCTCGCTCGCCGGCGCGGTCGGAGGCTTCTTCGCCGGGCTCGTGCTGGACACGGCCACCCTGTCTACGCTCGGCTTGAGCTCGCTCCTGCTCACCCTCGCCGGCTACTGGATCGGCCGCTACGGCGAGACGACCGGACGAGACCGGGGTCACGCGCCGTTCGTTTCCGTCGGCGTCGTCACCGTGCTCTACGCGCTCGGCTCGCTGCTCCTGCACTTCGTGCTCGGCGAGCCTGCGCCGGCCCGCGCCGTGCTGATCGACGGCCTCCTGCCGGCCGTGGCACTCAACCTCCTGCTCGCCGCGCCCGTCTACGCGGTCGCGCGGCGCGTCCTGCGGCCGGTCAGCTGGAACCGGACGTCCGAGGTGCGGCTCCTTGGCTAGCCCCAGGAACGGGAACCGAAGCAAGTCGCGCCGGTTTCTCCCGCCCGATCCGCGCACCGAGAGCCCGTACCGCGTCACGACGCAGATCGCAGTGCGGCTCGGCGTGCTCGGCGCGATCGCGATCGGCGCCTTCGCCGTGCTGTTCCTCCGCCTCTGGGCCCTGCAGGTCCTCTCGGGCGACCAGTACCTGCGCACTGCGCAGAACAACCAGCTGCGCACGGTGCGCGTCGCGGCGCCGCGCGGCCAGATCCTCGACCGCAACGGCAGGCCCCTGGTCACGAACAAGGCGGGCACCGGCCTGCAGCTGTGGCCGGCCGATCTCCCCAAGGATCGCCCGACCCGGCTGAAGGAGCTCCGCGCGCTCGCGAAGATCACGAACGTCCCGATTGGGCAGATCGCTGCCCAGATCCGGCGCCGAAAGGGCGATCCGCTCACGCCTGTAACCGTCCGCTACTCGATCCGCGAGGACCAGGTCGCCTACCTGCTCGAGCATCGCTCCGAGTTCCCGGGCGTCGCGATCGCGACGACCTACCTGCGGCAATACCCCTACAGCGAGCTGGCCGCGCAGCTGCTCGGCTACGTCACGGAGATCTCTCCGGATCAGCTGAAGCGGAGCCGCAGCGAGGGCCTTCGCCCGGGCGACAAGATCGGCCAGAGCGGTCTCGAGGCGCAGTACGACTCCTACCTGCGCGGACGCCCGGGGCTCAGGCGGCTGCGCGTCGACTCGCTGGGCCGTCCGCAGTCGAGCTTCCTCCCGAGCGCCAATCCGCAGGAAGGCCACACGCTGCGGCTGACGATCGACGTCAAGTTGCAGCGGGCCGCCGAGGACGCCATCCGCTACGGAATCCAGCTCGGCCGGAACGACGGGCGCTGGGCCGCCGACGGCGGTTCGATCGTCGCGATGGACCCGCGGGACGGGTCGATTCTCGCGATGGCGTCGAACCCGACCTACAACCCCGCGGTGTTCGTCGGCCGGATCAAGACCGAGAAGCTCGCGGGCGCGGGCCTCACGAAGGCGACCGCCCCGGAAATGAATTTCCCGGCGATCAACCGCGCGGTCGACGCGAACTATCCGCCGGGCTCCACGTTCAAGCCGCTGACGGCCATAGCCGGGATGCAGGAGCACCTGATCGAGCCGTACGGAACCAAGCCGTGTACGGGCAGCTACACGATCCGCGGCGAGAACGGCGTCGATTACGTGTTCAACAACTGGGACCCGTTCGTGAACGAGGCGATGTCGCTGCCGACCGCGCTCGCCCGTTCCTGCGACACCTACTTCTACCAGGTGGGCTGGGACTTCTACGGTCTGCCGCCCTCCGCCGGGCATCCGTTCCAGGCCTGGGCGAGCCGGTTCGGATTCGGCTTCCGCACCGGGGTCGACCTGGCCGGGGAGTCGTCGGGGCTGCTGCCAACGCCGGAGTGGCGCAAGACGACGTTCAAGGATCCGATCGACCGCCTCTGGAAGCCCGGCGATTCGATCCAGCTCGCGATCGGCCAGAAGGATCTGCTCGCGACGCCGCTGCAGATGACGCGCTTCTATGCGGCGATTGCGAACGGCGGGCGGCTCGTCACGCCCCATCTCGTGCAGCAGGTCGAGCAGCCGGGGACGAACGGCACGGCGTCGGTGCCGCTGCGCACCTTCACGCCGCCGGCCCCGCAGCGGACGAACGTCGACCCGCAGGCGCTCGAGATCGTGAAGGACGGCCTCTGGCAGGCGACGCACGCGCCCCTCGGCACGGGCTACGGCGTCTTCGGCTCGTTCCCGATCTCGATCGCGGGCAAGACGGGAACCGCGGAGAAGGACGTCGATCTCGGGGACGGCGTCGTGCGCAACCTCGCCCAGGCCTGGTGGTGCGGATACGGGCCGAGCGACAACCCGACGATCGTAGTCTGCGCCCTGATCGAGAACGGCGGCCATGGCGGGGCGGCCGCCGCGCCGGCCGCGCTCAAGGTCTTCGAGGAGTACTTCGGCGAGCAAGCGCCTTCCATGGTCCAGGTGAACACGGACTGATGAGCGCCTGATGGCCATCGACTACGCAGGATCGAGACGAACGGGTGTCCGGCGGCGGCGCTCAGAGCTGGCCGAGGCGACGTCGTTCGTGCGCCGGCTCGACCTCGTGCTCCTTGGCGCCGTCGGCGCGCTCGTCGCCTACGGGCTCTGGGCGATCGCCGGGATCACGCACAGCGACGTCACGGGCGACAGTAACGTCTTCGTCGTCCGCCAGGCCGTGTTCGCAGCCGTGGGCGCCGTCGCGCTCGCGGGCGCGGCGCTGGTCGACCCCGACGTCTATCGCCGCTATCACCGGCCGATCTACGTCGGGACGGCCGCTCTCATGCTGTTCGTCTTCCTCGCGGCGCCGCTCACGCGCGGCTCGCGCCGCTGGATCGACGTCGGCTTCTTCCGCTTCCAGCCCTCCGAGTTCGGGAAGCTCCTGTTCGTCCTCGCCCTGGCTGGGTTCCTCGCGCAGAACGCGCGCAGGCTCGGCGAGGTGCGCACGACGCTCTCGACGCTCGGGCTCGCGTCGATTCCGATCCTGCTCGTCTTCATCCAGCCCGACTTCGGCACGGCGCTCGTCTACACCGCGGCCCTCGCGGCCGTGCTGTTCGTCGGAGGCACCCGCTGGACGCATCTGGCGGTGCTCGGCGCTGCCGCGGTGCTCGGGGCGATGGCGATCCTGTGGCTGCTACCCGCGGCGGGGATCCACCCCCTGAAGCCCTACCAGGAGCGGCGGATCGTCGGCTTCACAGACCCCGGCAGCGACCCGAGCGACGCGACGTACAACGTCAACCAGTCGATCACGGCAGTCGGAGCGGGCGGCGTCAGCGGCCGCGGCGTCGCCAACGCCACCCAGACGAGCTACAACTTCCTGCCGGAGCACGCGACCGACTTCGTCTTCGCCTCGTTCGCCGAGCAGCGCGGCTTCGTCGGCGCCTCGGTTCTGCTTCTGCTCTACCTGCTCGTCGTGTGGCGAGGTCTGCGCGTGGTCGCGCTCGCGCGCGACTCCTTCTCGGCGATCGCCGCCGGCGGGATCGTCGTCGCGTTCCTCTTCCAGGTCTTCGTGAACGTGGGGATGACGATGGGGGTCGCGCCGATCACGGGGATTCCGCTGCCGTTCGTGTCGGTGGGCGGCTCGTCGATGATCGCGAACCTGACCGCGGTCGGAGTGCTCCTCGCGATCCACGCGCGCGGCCGCGGGATGCCGCGCTGACCGCGGCGTAGTACCAGCCTGTCTCTAAGTGCGGTTCAGGCCGCGGCGGCGGGACGGAGCTTCTCTGTGCGCGTGCGGATCGTCCGCAGGCGCTGTGTGAGCCGGGCCCATGCCCAGGGCTCGATCTCCTTGTAGCGGATCTCCGTCTGCTCGCGGATCGCCTCGAGATACTCGAACCAGGCGTCCGCCTCCTCGATCAAGAGCAGTTCCTGAGCTTCGAGCTGTCCCGGCATGGCGCCTCCTTCCGCGTCGATTCCCGGCAGACTAGGTCCCGGACCGGACGGAGCCTCGTCCGGCCCCGTCCGGCCCGGAAATCGCCTGTGCGGCGGAGCCGGAGCCGGCCCAGGCTCCGATGGTCGGCGTCGCGAGCGACGCCTTAGCCGGACGGAGCGTGTCGAGGGCTCATGGAAGCGCCTTCGGATGCCGTTGCTACTCTGTAACGGAATGTTCATTCCACCCACCACAACCCAGCAGCGCGCGCTCCGCGGCCTCACCGGCGCGTCCGCGCGCGCGCATGAAGGAGATTTCGCTTGCGTTTGTTCCGACGACTCAAGAAGGGAGAGCCGGCGCCGATCGAGGCAGCCGCTCCCACAGCACCACCTGACCGTGTAGTTCCCGATTCACCGGCCGCCTCGCGAGGGGCAGCCTCAGACGAAGCACCGAAGCCCAAGCGCCGCCGCGGTAGCCGCGGAGGACG